>JAJZQK010000087.1 GCA_021847625.1 Chloroflexota bacterium | reverse complement strand
GGCCAGCATAGAAGGGCGAAAGCGGCGGGCCTGCTCGGCCAGAAGTCCGAGGTTGCGTCCGGCGGCCAGCCCCGTCACGGTGAACCTGTCGCCAAGAGCCTCGACCACCTGCAGCGTTTGCCGACCGATCGAGCCTGTACTCCCCAGTAGGGCAATTCGCTTCTTCATCATATTCCCTTTCAGATGGTCAGGGTCTGCGTCAACACCAGGTAGTAATAGGCGGTGACGCCGGTGAACAGCATGCTATCCAGACGGTCCAGCAGCCCGCCATGCCCTGGGATCAGGGAACTCGCGTCCTTGACGTGGGCACCACGTTTGATCAGCGATTCGGCCAGGTCGCCGAAGACGGCGGCGACGCCGATGCACAGCCCGAGGCCAACGGCGTCCAAGAAGCCGAGGCCCAAGAGGGGCCCGGTGACGGCTACCCACAAGGTTGACGCCGTGACGCCCGCGACGGTCCCCTCCCACGTCTTGCTCGGACTGATTCGCTCAATCATCCGGTGATTGCCGAAATAGGAGCCGATGAAATACGCCGTCGTATCGCAGAGCCAGGTGGCGATGAGGACCAACCCCAGCCAGAACGCCCCCGGCGCTATCGACAGACCCGCGCCCGGCAGCGAGCCCGGCGTCGCCAGCGGGGCGCCCAGGCCGCGCAACAACAGGTAGTAGCGAAAGAGCCAGCCTACGTACAGGGCCCCCGCGAACAAGAAGGCCCAGCTGCTTATGGCCTGGCGAGCATCCGTCTCCGTGAGCACCAACCAGATGAGCGAGCCCAGAATCGCCAGCGAAATCGTCACCCTCGACAGCTCCGCTCCCCCCGGCAGGGAAAGACCGCTGACCGTCATCTGGGCGTCGAGCACGAAGAGGAGGGCAAGGATGATCGTCGGCAAGTAGAGCGGACGCTGTCCGGCGCGGGAGACGATCTGGCAGAACTCTCGCGTACCGATGATGGTGACGACGACCGCCACGCCGAAGAGCGGCCACCCGCCGAGGTACACGAAGACGACGATGACCGGGATCAGAGCAAGCGAGGTAATCACACGGTAGAACAAAGACCGCCTGTTCGGCCCTCTGCGTCGCGTTGTGGGCCTCGCATCTTGCATATGGGAGCCTATATCTTCCCGAAGCGTCTCTGCCGCTGGCTGTACGCCGTCAGCGCCTTGAGCAACTCCGCCTCATCAAAATCTGGCCAGAAGACTGGCGTCGAATAGTACTCCGCGTAGGCCGCCTGCCAGATCAGGAAGTTGGACAGGCGCATCTCGCCACCCGTGCGGATGATGATATCGGGGTCCTTCTGTCCTGCCGTGTAGAGATGGCGCGTGATGGTGTCTTCGTTGATTTCCTCGGCCGCCAGGCCGTCTTGGACGATCCTCCTGACGGCCTGGACTATTTCGGCCCGTCCGCCGTAGTTGAAAGCGATGTTCAGGGTTATGGTTTTGTTGTTGGCCGTCAGATCGAGCACCCGGCGGATGCGCTGCCCCAGGCCACCCGGAAGGGCGTCCAGTTCCCCCAGATGGCGGAGGCGCACGCCCTGGGCGTGCAGGTTCTTGGCCTCTTTTTCCAGCGCCTCTTCGAGAAGAAACATCAGGTGACGCACCTCGTCGAGCGGTCGGCCCCAATTCTCGGTAGAGAAGGCGTACAGAGTCAGAGTAGCAATGCCATACTTGGCCGACGCCTCCACCACGCGCCTGATATTCTGCACGCCAGCCCGATGGCCGGCAAGGCGAGGCTGGCCCCGCTGTTGGGCCCAGCGTCCGTTCCCGTCCATGATGATGGCGACGTGCTTAGGTACCGTATCGGCCGGTATCTGAATCGTCTCCTGCTGGCTGCTACTTTGCATTTGGTGGCAACCTTCCCCGGAGGCTCGGCAACCGACGGCCCCTATCTACCTGGGACCGTGTTGATCCGCTTAGACCTCTAGGATCTCCTCCTCTTTGGCCTTTCCTACCCGCTCTGCTTCTTCCACGTATCGGTCGGTCAGCTTCTGGAAGCGGTCCTGTCCCCGCTTGAGGTCATCCTCGGTGATGAGCTTCTCTTTCTCGTAGTCCTTGAGCTCGTCTACCCCATCGCGGCGGAGATTGCGCAGGGCAACCCGCGCTTCTTCGACCTTGCGGTGGACGACCTTGACCAGGTCGCGGCGGCGCTCTTCGCTGAGTTGAGGGATCACAAGGCGGATGACCCGGCCGTCGTTGCTAGGATTCAGGCCTAGATCTGATTTAAGGATGGCCTTCTCTATCTGAGGTAGGACGCTCTGGTCCCACGGCTGGATGACGAGCAGACGAGCCTCGGGGGCAGAGATGCCCGCGAGTTGGTTGAGGGGTGTCGGCGCGCCGTAGTACTCGACGTTCAGCCTTTCAACCAGGGCCGGGCTGGCCCGACCGGTGCGAATTGTCACGAGGTCGCGCTTCAGCGCATCGATCGTTTTCCGCATCTTGCTTTCGGTCTCTGCAGCAGCATCGCTGATAGGGTCGTCTGTCATTGGATGCGTCACCTCCCGAGCGTTTTCCAAGTGTCAGTCAGTGGCTGATGAGCGTGCCGATATCCTCCCCCGTCGCCGCGCGCACGATATTGTTGTCGACGCTAATATTGAAGACAACGATCGGCAGCTTGTTGTCCATGCAGAGGGAGAGGGCGGTGTTGTCCATTACCCTTAGCCCGAGGTTGAGCGCTTCGATGTAGGATAGGCGCTTGAACATCTTGGCGTCTGCATGTTTGCGCGGGTCCTGGTCGTAGACGCCGTCCACCTGGTTCTTGGCCATCAAGAGCACCTCGGCGTCCACCTCGATCGCCCGCAGGGCCGCGGCCGTATCGGTGGTGAAGTAGGGGTTGCCGGTGCCCGCGCCAAAGATCACCACTCGGCCTTTCTCCAAATGGCGCATTGCCCGCCTGCGGATATAGGCCTCGGCCACCGCGTAGATGGCGATCGCCGTCTGTACCCGGGTGACCACGCCCTCCCTCTCTAGGGCATCCTGGAGGGCGAGGGCGTCGATCACCGTTGCCAACATCCCGGCGTAGTCGGCCTGGGCTCGGTCCATGCCGTTCTGGGCGGCCTCCTGGCCGCGCCAGATATTGCCGCCGCCGACGACGATACCGGTTTCGATGCCAAAGTCTACGGCGATCCGCTTGACCTGGCGGGCGATATTGGCAAGGGTCGCATTGTCAATGCCGTATTCCTTGCTGCCCATGAGGGCTTCACCACTGAGCTTGAGGAGCACCCGCTTGTAGCGAGGGTGATCCATTTTTCTCCTCCGGACAGGCTGATTTCTTGGCCGACTAGCGACCCAGCTCGAACCGTGCGAAACGGCGCACCTTGATGTTCTCGCCGATCTTGGCGATGTTGGCGGTAATCAGTTCCCCGATCGTCTGGCCGGGATTCTTGATGAACGGCTGCTTCAGCAGGACGTCGTGCTCCGGCGTGATCTCGGCGCCCTCGGGCACCTCGTCCTCGTTGACGTAGGTCGGGTTCTGGGCCGCTATCTGCATAGCGATATCGTGCACCAGGTCTGCAAACTCGGGCGTGCGGGCCACGAAGTCCGTCTCGCAGTTGACCTCGACCAGGACGCCGATGCGCCCGCCTCCGTGAATGTAGGAGTCGACCAGGCCTTGGCTGGCCACGCGGGCCGCCTTCTTCTCGGCACGCGCCAAACCCTGCTGCTGCAGGATCTCCATGGCCTTCGCCTTGTCGCCACCCGCCTCGATCAGGGCCCGTTTGCAGTCCATGATGCCGGCGCCGGTCTTCTCGCGCAGCTCCTTCACTGCCTCAGTACTAATATCCAAGGAATTCATCCTCCTGAGATTTCAACATCGCGCAGTAGGTCGGCGGGGTTTCCTCGCTCGGATCCCCTCAGGCTGGGGTTGGGCTGTGGCGCCAGCCTGATTACCCGACGGCCCCTGCGCAGAAGCACGACCGCTGTGCTCCAGATGGCTACCTGGCTGGTTCCTGCTCCTCGTCGGGCGTGGGCCTCTCTTCCCCGGCGCTTTCGGGCGCCTCGGGCTCGGCCTGGGCTTCCTCCTCAGGCTGCTCGGCCTCCGCGACCTCGGCGGCGTCGACACTCCTGGCCATCTCGGCCGCTGGCTGCTCCTGTTGTTCCTCGCTCGGCGCTGCTGCCACGGCAGCGGGTACGGCCGGCTCCGGTTCCCCCGGAACCTCGGCGACCTCCGCTCCTACGAAATCTTCCTCGGTGAATTCGCCAGCGGCCGGCTTCTCGGCCTCCGCGGCCTCGGCCTCCTTCTCGCGCAGCGCCTGCCCTTCGGCTACGGCGTCGGCTATCTTGCTGGTGAGAAGCTTCACCGCGCGGATGGCGTCATCATTGGCCGGAATCGGGTACGTGGCATCGTTGGGGTTGCAGTTGGTGTCGCACAAAGAGATGATGGGGATGCCCAGTCGCTGCGACTCGGCCACCGCGATCTTTTCCTTGTGGGGGTCCACGATATAGACGGCGTTCGGCAGATCCTCCATGTCACGGATGCCGCCGAGTAGCCTTATCAGCTTCTCCAACTCGTCGTTCAGGCGAGCGGCCTCTTTCTTGGGCAGTCGTGCGAACTCGCCGCCGTCGCGAGCGGCCTCCAGTTCCTTGAGGCGCTTGATCCTTGTCTGGATCGTGGCGAAGTTGGTCAACATACCGCCCAGCCAACGCTGGTTGACGTAAAACATCCGGCAGCGCTGAGCTTCGGTCTCGATGGCCTCCTGTGCCTGCTTCTTGGTGCCCACAAAAAGGACGCTGCCACCGTCGGCTATCTCGTTGCGCACGAAGGCGTAGGCGTCATTGAGCTTGGAGACCGTTTGTTGGAGGTCGATAATGTGGATGCCGTTGCGCTCGGTGAAGATGAAGGGCTTCATGCGAGGGTCCCACCGTCGCGTCTGATGCCCGAAATGCACCCCGGCTTCCAGCAGGAGCTTCATGGATACTACGTTCGCCAAGAGAGGTTCCTCCTAATTTCGTTGCATTCTTCCGCCCCCTTCATCCCGGCGAGAACCGGCGACCTCCTTGGGTCTGCCGGCACGTCTCGTTCGGTCTGGAGGCGTGTGAACTACTTGTTGCCGCCCATATGTGGCGGTCTCACAGAGGCGGCACGCTTGGTGCCGCCCATTGCTAGCGTCTATTGCGTTGTTGGCTGGCGCCGATTGCCCGTGCGAAAGTATAACACAGGCGCCTAGACCAGACAAGCCTTACAGAATGTATCTGCTGAGGTCTTCATCGCGCAGCAAACCGCTCAAGCGCTCGCGGACGTAGTTGGCGTCGACGATTACTCTCTGGCCAGCGTGGTCGGGTGCGTTGAAGGATAGGTCCTCAAGCAGCTTCTCCATTACCGTGTGCAGGCGCCGTGCCCCGATGTTCTCCGTCCGCTCGTTCACTTCCCGGGCGATGCGGGCGATCTCACCTATCGCATCAGGCGCGAACTCCAGCTCGACCCCCTCGGTGGACAGGAGCGCCTGGTATTGCTTGATCAGCGAGTTCTTCGGCTCGGCGAGAATGCGCTCGAAGTCCGCCTGGCTGAGGCTATGCAGTTCCACGCGCAGAGGAAACCGGCCCTGCAGCTCAGGGATCAGGTCCGCGGGCTTGCTGTGATGGAACGACCCGGCCGAGATGAAGAGCATATGGTCCGTGTGCACCGGGCCATAGCGCGTCATCACCGTCGAGCCCTCGATGATGGGCAGGAGGTCGCGCTGGACGCCCTCGCCGGAGACGTCGGCGCCGACGTCGACCTTGGGCCCCGCCACCTTGTCGATCTCGTCGATGAAGACGACGGCCGATTGCTCCGCCGCCGTCAAGGCCTCGTCCACGACCTGGTCGAAATCGACCATCTTCTGGGCTTCCTCGCGCGTCAGCAGACGCCTGGCCTCGTGCACGGAAACGCGACGCGGACGTCGGCGGCTGTATTGACCGTAAGAGCGCATATAGTCGCCAAAGGTGGCCATAGCCTCGTCCGGGCTGAGCCCGGGCGGCAGCTCGAGCACCGGGTCACCCAGGTCGGGTTCCGTGGTGACTTCGATTTCTATCTGCACATCCTCTAGCATCTTCTGGTCGAGCATCTCGGCCACGTAGCGCCGCTGCTTGGTGGAATGGACGGTGCGCGAACTCGTCGGGCGCCGCAGGGCGACGACGGTGCTATCTTCCTTTGCCGGCTCACCCTTCGGACCACCGCCGAGCTGGGCCTGGGCCACCATCTGCTGCGGCCCGCGCATGGCAGCCTGCCCTTTGCTGGCACGCCGGGGGGAAATGCCGATCAACTGCTGCTCGCAGAGGTAGTCGATGATCCGTTCGTTGGCCAGGCGCTCGGCGCTTCCCTGTACCTCCTGCACCCGGCGTTCGTGCACCATCGTGATGGCGTCTTCCACCAGGTCGTGAACGATCGATTCCACATCCCTTCCCACGTAGCCCACCTCGGTGAACTTGGTAGCTTCCACTTTCATGAACGGGGCGTCGATCATCTTCGCCAGGCGGCGCGCCAACTCGGTCTTGCCGACACCTGTAGGTCCGATCATCATGATGTTCTTAGGTGTGATCTCTTGCTGGAGCTCCTCTGGCAACTGACTGCGGCGATGACGGTTGCGCAGGGCAACGGCAAGCGCCCGCTTAGCCTCTGGCTGCCCAACTATGTACTTGTCTAGCTCTGCAACGATCCCAGCCGGCGTAAGGTTATCCACCTTGGTCCTCCGTGAACAGCGACATGGTGGGGTAAGCAGAAGATAAATTCAGGGAGTTTGCCCACACCCTGCCCCAACCACAGAAATTAGTGTAGCATACGCACATGTAAAAAACAAACCTGCCCACCCCCCGTGCAAGCTTGCGGACATTGGGCCGCCTACTCGCTAGCGGCGGTAAGCTCGATCACCTCGATGTTGTGGTTGGTGTAGATGCAGACGTCGGCGGCGATTCCCAGCGCCGCCCGGGCAATCTCCGGTGCGCTCAACTGGGAGTGCTCCATCAAGGCCCGAGCGGCCGACAGGGCGTAACCGCCTCCGGAGCCGATCGCCGCGACGTCGCCGTCGGGCTCGATGACCTCTCCGTCTCCCGAAAGCACCAGGAGGAAGTCGCGGTCCGCGACGAGCAACTGGGCCTCCAGGCGGCGCAGGAAACGGTCCGTACGCCATTCCTTGGCCAGGTCCACCGCCGATCGGCGGAGGTTGCCGCTGTGCTTCTCCAGGTAGCCCTCGAACTTCTCGAACAACGTCAGCGCGTCGGCCACGGCGCCGGCAAACCCCGCCAGCACCCGGTCGTTGTGCAGCGTGCGGATCTTCCGCGCGGTATGTTTCATCACCACATCGCCCACCGTGACCTGGCCGTCGCCTGCCATGGCCACAGCGCCGTTGCGGCGTACCGCTAGGATGGTCGTCGCTCTTACGGGTTGTCTCATTGTCGAATCAACACCTCCACTACTCGACGCACCATCGCCTCGGGCACATTCCGCGCCAGCCTCACCTCGCCGATCCTAACCGGCAATACCCACCGCAGAGAGCTCCCCTGCGCTTTCTTGTCGTGCTTCATGGCCTCCAGCACCGCGTCCGAATCGGCTCGTAGCTCCGCCGGCGCCCGGGTAGCCAGGCCGAATGCTTGCAGCAGGCGATTCTGCCTGTCTGCCTCCTCGGGGGAGAGCATCCCCAGTTCGGCCGCCAGTCTGGCCGCGCCTGCCATTCCGATGCCCACGGCCTCCCCGTGGGTGAGGGCGTAGTCGGAGACTGCCTCCAGGGCGTGGCCGATGGTGTGGCCATAGTTCAGGTCTGCCCGCCGGCCGTGCTCGCGCTCGTCGGCCATCACTACGCGCGCCTTCAACCATACATTTAGACGCACAACCGGCACCATGGTTCCTGGGTCCAGATTTCGCAGCGACGCCGCTTGCGTCTCCAGCCTCTCGAAGAGGCCTTCGTCGGTAATCACCCCATGCTTGATAATCTCCGCCCAGCCCGAGCGGAGTTGGCGCTCGGAGAGGCCCCGCAGGCTGGCGATGTCGGCCACCACCAGCGAGGGCGGATGGAAGGCGCCGATGAGGTTCTTGCCGAAGGCGTGGTCGATGGCGGTCTTGCCGCCCACGCTGCTGTCGACCATCGCCAGCAGACTGGTGGGTATCTGGACGTAGGCGATGCCCCGCAAGTAGGTTGCGGCCACGAAACCCGCTAGATCGCCCACCACCCCGCCGCCGAGCGCCAGCAGGACGTCACCGCGCTCCACCCGCGAGGTGACCAACCAGTCCCAGAGACGCTCGGCCTGGGCGAGCGACTTCGACTCCTCGCCGGCGGGCACAATCATCTTGCCGGCGAGCCCGCCCCACGGGCGAAGACTCGTGGCCAGACGGTCTCCAAACCGCGCGTACACGTTGGCGTCGCTGACGAGGAAGAAACGGGCCGCGGGGTGCCGAGCCGCCACCAACTCGCCACAGCGGTCCAGCAGGCCCCAGCCCACGTGCACCTGGTAATGGCCCCCGGCAGTCTTGACGGAGACCGGTCCCTCGGCGTCGCGGGGGGAGTGGGCCAACCCGGCTCGGGCCAGCGCACGATGAACCTCCTCCGCCGCCTCTTCTTCGGAAAGGCTATCCACGTGGACGGTGGCGTGGCAGGCGGCGTAGAAGGCCTGGCGTCGCTCCTTGAGGGCGGTTATGCGGGCCAAGGGATCCTCGCTGGCGAGAAGCGGCCTTTCGGCGATGGCGGGGTCTTCGGCGATTTGCCGTTGCAGGCGAGCATACAGCGTGGCCGGCTGAGCTTCCAGACAAACGACGAAGCCTCGCTCGAGCATCAGCCGACGGTTGGCGGCGGCGATGACGGCCCCTCCGCCCGTCGCTATCACCGCGTGTTCCTCGGCACAGGCCTCGCGAAGGCGGGCGGATTCGATCTCGCGAAACCGCGGTTCGCCGTCTACCGCGAAGATCTCGGGAACACTCTTGCCGATCGTTTCGGCAATGCTGGCGTCGAGGTCGACAAAGCGCCAGCCTAGTCTCTCCGCCACCCGCCGACCGATGGTCGATTTGCCGGTGCCGCTGAAGCCGATGAGGATAAGGTTAGTCGCCAAGGTGGTCTCCATCGCCGGCCAGATGTCGCTCGATCTCCGCCACACTATCACCGCCGAACTTCTCGAGCAGCGCGTCGGCCAGGACGAGGCAGACCATAGCCTCGCCGACGACGCCCGCCGCCGGCACGACACAGACGTCGCTTCGTTCGTGGTGGGCGATGACCCGGGCGCCTGTGATGAGGTCCACCGAAGGGAGAGGGTTGCCCAGGGTCGGGATCGGCTTGCAGGCGGCGCGGACGACTACCGCTTCCCCGTTGCTAATGCCGCCTTCTATGCCGCCGGCGTTGTTGGTAGCTCTGGCCAACGGCCGAGCCTGCTCGCCCGGCCGAAGGAAGATATCGTGCACCTGCGACCCCGGCCGGTCGGCCGCGGCGAAACCGGCCCCCACCTCAACGCCCTTTACCGACGGTATGCTCATCAGCGCCTGCG
>JAJZQK010000086.1 GCA_021847625.1 Chloroflexota bacterium | reverse complement strand
GCGAGGCTCTCTTTATAAGCAATCCTGCCGAGGCCCAATTGGCAAACCAGGATTCCTTCCAGAATACGCTCGCCCATGCCTATGCCGATGGCATCGTCCAGTATGTCAACCATCTGGACAGCTAGGATCTGAACAGCTAGGGTTGAAGGAAGACGCGCTTCTCGCGAACGTACCACTGGTTCAACGTGCGAAAACGGCCGGTGGGGTCGAGAAGCGCGTCTAACTCCGCCCCCTTGACCTCGTTGCTGAGGGCGTAGTGATAGGCGGGATAGTACAGGAAGACCGCCGGTGCCTCGGCCTGGAAGAGGTCCAGGAATCTGGCGTAAATCTTCTGCCGGGCCTGGGGGTCCCAGGTCTGGCGGCCTGCCGTCAGTAGCTCGTCGGCTCGGGCGTTCTGCCAGCCCGAGAAGTTGAAGCCATCCTCGGCTTGCGACGAGTGCCAGAAGGCCCAGACGTCGGGGTCGTAGTTCGGCAGCAGCACCTCGGCGAGGGCGGCGGTGAAGTCGCGCGGCACCAGCCGCGCATCCCGGAACTCGTCCCAAGACCGCGCGCTCACCGTCACCTTCACGCCCACCTTCGCCAGCTGCGCCGCGAGGGTCTCCGCCGTCCGCTGGTGCTTCGGGCTATAGCTCGTCTCGAGGCTGATGGTGAACGGCTCCCCTTCCTTATCCAGAACGCCGTCGCCGTCGCTATCCTGCCATCCCGCCTGCGTCAGCAGGCTCTGTGCCTCCGCCACCGCCGGCCCGTTCGGCGCCGCTTCCTGATAGCCCCAACTCAGGGGACCGATCGGACCGTAACTCGGCTCCCCCTCCCCGGAGAGGGCGCCGTCGACGAGCGCTTGGCGGTCGACGGAGAGCGCCACCGCCCGGCGCACCAACGGGTCGTCGAACGGCGGCTTGCGAGCGTTGAGGAAGAGCACCGCCGCTCTCCCTTCCTGGGGCACGCTGTAGACGGTCAGTCCCTCGTTCTGGCGCAGGGCGGCCACCTCTTCGGGCGGCACGTACCGCACGCCGCCCACTTCCCCTTGCAGCAGGGCGGTGACGGAAGCGAGCGTGGACGGGTAGAAGCGAAAAGTGATCGAGTCCAGGTAGGGCTGGGGCCCGGGATAGGCGGGGTCGGGGACGAGCGTCAATTCCTGCGCATCCGCCCGCTCGAACTTGTACGGTCCGCTGCCCATGGGAGAGCCGTTGAACGGGTGCTCGGCCATGTTCGCCACCGGCACGTCGGCCAGAATGTGCGCAGGGAGGAGGCCGATGGAGGCTTGTTCGAGGAACGGCCCGTAGGGTTTGGGCAGCGTGAACTTGACGGTGCGTTCGTCGACCTTCGTCACCTTGACGCCCTTCCACATGGCCGCCAGGTCCGGCAGGCCGGGAAAGCTGGGGTCTTGGAGCGCGCGCACGGTATAGACGACGTCATCCGCGGTCACGGGCTGGCCGTCGTGCCATTTGCGGTCGGCGCGGAGACGGAAGGTGTAGACGGTGCCATCGGCGGATATTTCCCATGATTCGGCCAGGTCGGGCTCGATACGCCCTTCGTCCCCGGGCTTCGTGAGCCCAGCAAAGACCAGAGCGACGAGGTCGCGGTCTATCTCATTGAACTGGGACAGTAGGGGATTGATGAACTGGGGGCGACCCGCCACGGCCTCCACGTAGGAGCCGCCCCTATCGGGGACCAAGCGTGCAGAACCCCACATCCATCGACCGGCAAGTAGCACGACGATGGCCGTGAGGGCAAGCGGAAAGACGACGAACAAGCGGAGTCGCGGGCGCGGAGGCACCTTTCCTCCAGAGTAAAGCCACGATAAGGGCTAGGATCTCGCGACGAGGACGCTCAAAACGGACATCAGGACCCAGATGACGGCGACGCCAATAGTAAGCTGAAAGAGCGTTTTCTCAACGCCCCGACGCGTACGGAAGATGGAGGAATCGGAGCTAAAGCTGGCGTTGAAGCCTTCCCCTTTAGCCTGGAGGAGGATAAGGACAATAAGAGCCACGGAGATGATAATTTGGACTATGACGATATAGCTGGACAAACCTATACCTCCTTGGGATCGACAGGATTATAGCATCCGGCACTCCCCCCACGCAATGCTCTTGAGGACGAAGCTGGCAAAGTCGTGGTCAATGGTTCATTCGAGGCCCATGTGCGCGCGGCTTGCTTACTTGCTAGTGGGGATTTCCCCTCGCCTAGGCCGTCTTGCTCGGCCTCCATCCCTACAATCGCCGTCCTATTTCGCCCTAAGTGGGGGAACGGCATCATCTCGTCCGCCGGGCCTCCCGCCTCGCCCAGCCCGGGGACAAACAGGACCATTTTCCCACCCCGCCGGGGCCGTCCCGGCCTCACCGCCTGGCTTGGCCGTCCGGTCTACTTGGCCCCTTGGGCATCCACCTCCAGCACGCCCGCCCCCCGGATCTGGCCCTCCTTCAGCAGGCGCAGGGCGCGGTTGGCCTCGCCGAGCGGAAAGACCTCCACCTCCGTGCGGATGGGAATCTCGGCGGCAAGCCGCAGCAGGTCGACGGCGTCCTGCCTGGTGCTGTTTGCCACGCTGCGTACCGTGCGCTCGCCGTAGAGCAGGCTGTAGTCCATCTCGGGGATGGGGCTCATGTAGATCCCGGCGAGGGCGAGGGTCCCTCCTCTGCGCAGGGCGCGCAGCGCCTCCGGCACCAGCCTGCCGGCCGGGGCGAAGATGATGGAGGAGTCCGGCGGCGCGGGCGGCGTGTCCTCGGCCCTGCCCGTCCAGGCCGCCCCCAGCTGGCGGGCGAGCTGGCGGTGCCCCTCGCCGCGCGTGAAGATGTAGACCTCGCAGCCCCAGTGACGGGCGATCTGGATCGCGATGTGCGCGGAGGCGCCGAAGCCGTAGAGGCCCAGACGCTCGCCCGGTCGTATCTCGCTCAGGCGTAGGGCCCGGAAGCCGATGATGCCCGCGCAGAGCAGGGGCGCAGCCTGGAGGTCGGGGGAGCCTTCGGGCAGGGGATAGGCAAAGCCCTCGGCCGCGAGCGTGTACTGGGCAAAGCCCCCGTCGACGTGGTAGCCCGTGAAGCGGATGTTCTCGCACAGATTCTCCTCGCCTCGCCGGCAGAAGGCGCAGACGCCGCAGGTGTGCGCGAGCCACGGCACGCCCACCCGCTCGCCCAGGCGCAGGCTCTGCACGCCCTCGCCGAGGCGGTCGACGGTGCCCACGATCTGGTGCCCGGGGATAATGGGCAACTTCGGCAGCGGCAGCTCGCCCTCGACGATGTGCAGGTCGGTGTGGCAGATGCCGCAGGCGTGCACGCGCAAGCGCACCTGGCCCGGGCCCGGCACGGGGTCCGGCACGTCCCTAAGTTTGAGCGGCTCGCTCTCGATGGGCGCGGGCTCGTCGAGTATCATCGCCTTCATTGCGCTGCTCCTTCCCTTATCCCCGGGCCGTCTGTCATCCCCGCGCAAGCGGGGATCCAACGGCTATTTGTAAGGTGAGTCCGCCTCGGGCCGATTCGCCCCCTGGCGGGGCACCGGATGGATTCCCGCTTCCGCGGGAATGACGCCGCCGGGCGGCCACTGGCGTTGGATGCGAATGGCCTTCGCGTCGGCAGCAGCCTGCGCGCTTCCATAGAGGCCGGACTCCGTGCCGGCCCCGGGGCGGACCCGCCTCAGGCAGGTCCGCTCCTACGGGTTAGCGGCCGTGGCGGCCACAGAGACGGCCGCCACTACGTACAGGAATGGACCGAAATAGGATTGATCCTAACGCAGTTGGTATCATACTCGTTTGCTCTGCCGGTGGGCGGGCGTCCTCGGGCGCGAAGAAGGGACGGCGCCTGGCCGGCGCCGCCCCAGAAATATGAATGGGCCACCTTGCGCGTACTAGGCGACTGGCTGCTTCCACTTCTTGTAGATGTCGCTCATCGCCTTGTAGGTGTCGTCCATCGCCTGGGCCGGGTCCTTGCCGCCGGTGCAGACGTCCTGGAGCATTCGGGAGATGACCCAGGTGTTCAGCACCTCGTCGAGGGCAGCGTTCGGCGGGCCGGCGTAGGCCATGGCGCGGCCGTTGGCCATGATCCCCTTGTAGTTCTTGTAGGCCGGCTTGTCCCACAGCGGGCGGTCCATCATGTTCTTGTAGATGGGCGCCCAGCGGTTGAGGCCGGTCTCGATGACCTTCTCGTAGTTGGTCGGGTCGATGAAGTACTTCAGGGCGTCCTTGGCCGCGGCCGGGTCCTTGCCGGCCTTGAAGGCGACGAAGGCCCGGACGTCGACCATGTCGAAGGCGCCCTTCGGGCCCGCAGGCATGCCGTACATGCCGGTGTTGTTGAAGAGGTCCTTCGCTGCCTGGGTCGCGTCCGCCTTGGCGGCCTCGGACTCCAGGAAGGCGTAGGTGGAGTTGGGGTTGTGGATCAGCACCGTCTGGCCTGACTGGTAGGCCTTGTTGTTGCCGGCGCTGTCCCACGTGGTCGAGCCGGGCGGGATGACCTTCGCGTCGAACATCTTCTTGACGACCTTGATGGCCTCGAGCGTGCCATCGGACTTGAACATCAGGGCGCCCTTGTCGCTCTGCATCTGGCCACCGTAGGCCCAGACCATGGCCAGAAAGTTGTTGCTCGTGTCGTTGTTGTCGCCCAGGCTCATGGCGTAGGTGTAGACCTGCGGGGGCGTGGAGACTTTAGGGGAGATCGTGATGACGTCTTCCCACGTCTTCGGGTAGTCTACATTGGCTTTCTTGAGGAGATCCAAGCGCACGTGCATCACCCAGGGGTTCACCACGTAGGGCGCGCCGTAGTACTTGCCCTCGTAGCCCGTGTTTTGGAGGGCTGACTCGAAGATGCCTCCTTCCTTGGTGTTGGCGTCATTGATCACGGACGTGATGTCTACCAGAAGATCCTGGGTGCGGTAGTACTGGAGCTCCGCCTCGAAGGTGTACGCCAGGTCGGGGGGCTGGTCGGCTTCAATGGCGGCGGTGTAGCGTTGGCGCCGCTCGGCCTCCGGCACTACCTGGTAGTTGATCTCGACGTTGTTCTTGCTGCCCCACTCTCTGAATACGTCGCCGATGGCGACGTCGGCCTTCTCGTTGAAGCTTGGCGAGTTCCAGCAGGACAAGGTCAGCTTCTCACCCGACTTGGCGGGGGGCTGCGTAGCGCCCGGACTCGGCGCGGCCCCTTGGCAGGCGGCCAGGAGCGAGGTAGAGGCGGCCACACCGGCGGCTGCGAACGAGAGTTTCAACAGCTGCCTTCGACTCAGTCGCGACTTCGATAGATCCGACATAGTTCCTCCTCCCAATAAATACCCGAGACTGTAGATTGTATGCCGACCGCCAGGCGGTGACCCCTTGCCCCCTTGGGCCAACCGCGTGGGCAGCATAGCCATACCTAGCCCTTGATGGCGCCCAACGTCAGGCCTCCGACGAGGTAGCGCTGGGCGAAGGTGTAGAGCGCGATCGGCGGCAGCGAACCGAGCGTCGCCGCGGCCATCATGCGCCCCCAGAAGAAGACGTCTTCCACGGCCATCGCCGTGAGACCGGCCGTCACCGGCCGGGTGTTGGCGTCCTGATTGAATACCAAGGCATACAGGAACTCATTCCAGCTCAAGGTGAAGGAGAACAGGGCCACCACCACCAGGGCCGGCGCCGCCAGCGGCAGCGTGATGCGAAAGAGGGTAGTCAGACGGTTGCAGCCATCCACCAGGGCGGCTTCCTCCAATTCCAGCGGCACCGTCTTGAAGTAACCGACGAGCAGCCAGGTGCAGAAGGGCACGGTGAAGGTGAGGTCGGCTACGATCAGGCCCTGCAGGGAGTTCAGAAGATTGAACGCGCCCATCAATTGGAAGAGGGGAATGAAAAGGACGGCCGGGGGGACCAGGTAGCTATAGATCAGGCTACGGGCGGCGATTTTCCGCCCCGTGAACTGCAATCTGGTGATCGCATAAGCCGCCAGAGATCCGATAGCCATCGAGAGCAGCGTTGTCGAGCCAGAGATGATCAGGCTGTTGCGGAACTGGATCGGGAAGGCCGTGCGCGTGAACAGCTCCTGCCAGTGCCGCGTGGTGAAAGTGGTCGGCACCAACTGGGCCACCGGTCCGTAAATCTCTCCGTTCTCCTTAATGGAAGTGACGAGCATCCAGTAGAACGGGAAGACGGTCCACACCAGCAGCACGACCAGTACGGCAATGCCTATGGCCAGCTTCCGACGCTTGTTTCTCCTCATGCGACTACTCCTCCTCTAGCATCTGGCGGGTGAGGAAGTAGATGATCACCGCCATGAATGGGAAGAACATCAGCGGAACCGTGGCCCCAAGAGCGAGATTCTTCAGTTCGATGGCGATCTTGTACGCCAGGTAGGGGAAGATCTCGGTGGCTCCCTGGGGCCCTCCCTTCGTCAGCACGAAGACGATTTGCATATTGCTGGAGGTCCAGATCGTCGACAGCATCGTCACGATGATGATTACCGGCACCATGTTCGGCAGGGTGATGTCGAAGAACTTGCGAATGGCCCCGGCGCCGTCGACCTCGGCGGCCTCGTACATCTCCCGCGGGATCGCCGCTAAGCCGGCAAGGAAGTTCATAATGTAGAATGGGGTCCCTTGCCAGACCACGACGGCGATGATCGACTTCAGCGACAGGTTCTTATCGGCCAGCCAGAGGATGTACTGATCAACCAGACCCGTCTGGATGAGCGTCTGGCTGAGCACGCCGCTGAGGTCATCGTAGATCCAGCGCCAGGTGTAGGCGCCAATGACGACGGGTATGGACCAAGGGAGAAAGAGCAACATGCGCCAGAGGTTCTTGGGCTTCAGCCCCTCGTGGAGGACGAGCGCGGCGGCCATGCCGACGACGACCTTGATGGCCACGGCGAAGCCAGTGTAGATCAGGGAGTTCCAGGCTGCATTGCGAAAGGCCATATCGCCGAGGAGCTTCTGGTAGTTGGCGAGGCCGACGAAGTGAGCCTCGGAGCCGACCATCTTGTAGTTCAGGCTGAGCCAGATGGCCGAGAAGAAGGGGTAGGCGATAAAGCCGACAAGGATAATGAGCATCGGCAGCAGGAAGAGGTAACCGCCTGCCCAGTCGCGGCCTAGGTACCGAGCCAAGCCGTGCCGCCGTGCGATCGGGAATTCGCCGGCCGGAACGACACTTGCCTGAGAGGATGGTTCGGACGCTGCCATCGTCACCTCCATATGCGACCTACTACAGAGGGCGCTCTGTGTTCTCTTGCCGTCTACCTACACTAACCGAATCCGCCTTGATTTATGTGGGAGCCTAGTCCGCAGCGACGCAGACCAATGGCCTGTATCTTTCCTAGTGCTGCCCATAACCGGTTGCCGTCCAATTAGCCAAAACGACGACCGGTCCAATGGTGCGGGGAGTATACACCGTCTAGAGGGACAAGTCAAACATTTATAACAGGTGTATTCTAATGTTCATCATACAATAGTGCGCCCGTTTTGTAAATACCTTCTCGCTTACTGACCCTGCCGAGGGGCTGTGCTATAATGACCGGGGAATACGCTTCTGGCGGAAGGGTGCGTGCGCGTTCGTCTGGTTGGGGATCCGCTCGAATGGGAGGCTGTGGCAACGGCGTTGCCCGGCGGTAATATCCTCCAGTCCTACGAGTGGGGCGAGTTCAAGACGGCCTTCGGCTGGCGTCCGCTCCGCCTGGTGGTAGAACGGGAGGGACGGCCGCTGGCGGGGGCGCAGATGCTGCTGCGCGGCTCGCCCCTGGGGGCTATCGCCTACATCCCCCGCGGGCCGCTCGTCAGCCTGGAGGAACAGGCGGCAGCCGACCTCCTTCTCAGTACCCTGCACGAGCAGGCACGCGCCGCCGGGGCCTGCTTCCTCAAGATCGAGCCGAACCTGGCCAACTCCGGCGCCCTGGCGAAGAACCTGAGCATACGTCGCTTTTGTCCCAGCGACTGCGTGCAGCCGCGCAGCACGATAATCGTCGATCTGACGGCCGAGCCCGTGGCGATGGAGAAGAGGCTCAGCCGGCGCATCCGCTATAATATCCGCCTGGCCCGGCGCAAGGGGCTGCGTTGCGCAAGGGGCGATGGGGACGACCTGGGCGAGTTCTACCGGCTGCTGACGGAGACGGCCGCACGCGGCAACTTCTTCGTGCACCCTCTCTCCTATTACCAGGAGCTGTGGGAGCGTTTCGCCGCCCGGGGAATGGCACACCTTATGCTCGTGCGATTCGGCGAGGCGGCGCTGGCGGCGACGATGTTCCTGACGGCCGGCGACAGGGCTTATCAGCTTTACAGCGCCTCCACCACCAATTTGAGGCACCTGAAGCCGAACGACCTCCTCCAATGGAGCGCGCTTGTACACGCGCGGGAGCTGGGATGCCGCTCCTACGACCTGTGGGGGATCCCGGACGAGGTCGGCCGGCGCTCGGAACAAGGCGAGCCAGCCGGCGCCGTTCTTCCGGAGGGCGAGAAGCCGCTGGGGGGCACGATGTACGGGGTCTACGCCTTCAAGCGAGGCTTCGGGGGGAGCGTCGTGCGCACCGTCGGCGCCTACGACTTCGCCTATGCTCCCGTCCGGTATTGGCTCTGGGTGCACCTGGTGCCGGCGGCCCGGCGACTAGCCGTGCTGGCGGCCGGCCGGATTCGCCGATCCAACGGAAAGACCACATCGCCGGCGATGGAGGCGTATGAGGCTTAGCGATTTGCTCGCCGCCGTTCCCATTCTCAGCGCGAGCGGCGGTCTAGACATAGAAGTGTCCAATATAGCGGTCGACTCGCGGAAGGTCCGCCCGGGCGACGTGTTCGTGGCCACGGTCGGCCGCGACGTCGACGGCCACCGCTACGTGCCGGCGGCCGTGGCCCAGGGGGCGGTGGCCGTGGTGGCTCAGCGGGAGCTCCCCGGCCTCTCCGTACCGCACGTCGTCGTCGCCAACTCCCGGGAGGCCCTGGCGCGGATGGCCGCGGCCTCCAACGGCTGGCCCGGGCGCTCCCTCCGCGTGATCGGCGTCACCGGCACGGACGGCAAGACGACCACGAGTACCCTCGTGGCCTCCATCCTCGACGCGGCGGGCTATCGCACCGGGCTCATCTCGACGGTCGCCGCCACGATCGGCGGGCGAGCGGTCGATACGGGCCCGCACACGACGACGCCTGACCCGCTCGACTTCCACCACTACCTGGCGACGATGGTCGCCGAGCAGATGACTTACGCCGTGATCGAGACGACGTCGCACGGCCTGGACCAGGACCGCACCCTGGGTGCCGAGTATGACGTGGCGGCGATAACCAATGTCACGCGCGAGCACCTGGATTACCACGGCACCTACGAGAACTACCTGCACACCAAGGGCAAGCTCTTTCGCCTGCTCACCAGCAACTACCGCAAGCCGGGCGTTCCCAAGGTCTCCGTCCTCAACGCCGACGACGAGTCGTTTGCCTACCTTCGGCAGTTCCCCGCCGACAGGGTGCTTATCTACGGCATGGACTCGCCGGCTGACGTCTATCCCCTCGCGCTGGAATCCGGCGTGGCGGGCATCAAGATGCGCGTGGCGAC
>JAJZQK010000085.1 GCA_021847625.1 Chloroflexota bacterium | reverse complement strand
ACGGCTTCATCCATCCTCAGCTGTGCGAGGAGGACGGGGACAGGTTCCTCGCCGACTTCCTCAGGGCGGGGAGGCCGGTGGTCATCGCCGGCTGCGCCGCCAACATGCAGCGCAAGCTCTTCCGCGACGCCTTCAAGGCGGCAGGGATGAGCGTGGAAAGGGACCTCACGCCGCTCGACGTGCGCGACATGACAACCGACGAGGCGGTAGATAAGGTGGCGGCGGCCCTGGAAGGGCAAGGAGAATAGGGAATGGCTGAGAACACTTTCATGGGCGTGCCCCGCGATCTCATCCCCTGGGCGCCCGTCATCGACTACGCCAAGTGCAACTTCTGCCTGGAGTGCGACGAGTTCTGCCCCCACGGCGTCTTCCAGCGCCAGGAGGGCGACACTAAGCTAGTGGTCGCCACCCCCAACAACTGCGTTGTCTTCTGCCGCGCCTGCGCCAAGACCTGCGGGCCCGACGCTCTCTCCTTCCCCGACAAGGCGGAGACGACGATGCTAATCAAGGAGCTGCGTGCCAAAGGGGCGGAAGCATGAGCGAGAAGTACGCTTACCTGCCCTGCAACGGGCTGGATAAACCCGAGGGCGCGCTCTCCCGCGAGGTGGCACTTCAAGTGCTGGAAGCGGCCGGGGGCGAGCTGGTATGCCCGGTGCTGCTGGGAAGGTCGCAGGCGCGCTACGCCAAGGTACTTGGCGAGCTGCCGTTGTTCGTCATCGACGGCTGTGCCACCCGCTGCGCCAGTCGCCTGGCCGCCGACCATGGTCTGGCGGTGGCGCGCAAGGTTCAGGTCGCCGAGGCGCTGAAGGCCGCGGGAACCGACGTCGAGGGCTCGCTCGTGCCGGGGCCGTGTGGGCTCGCCTTCGCGCAGGCCCTCGTCGCCGGGCTGCTTTCAGCGCCGACGACGGCCGCCCCGGCCGAGACGACGGCCGACTTCACGGCGCCGGTGAGATATCTCAGCCTGACCCACGACAAGTTCATCTTCCGGGTACCTGCCGAGGGCTTCTTCTTCGACGAGAACGATTGCTGGGTGCGGGTCAGCGGCAACCGCGCCCGCGTCGGCATCTGCGACTTCATGCAGCAGAGCCTCACCGACATCCTCTTCTGCACGCCAGCCACGGTAGGCAGCGACGTCGAGCAGTTCGGCGAGGCGGGCACGGTGGAATCGAGCAAGGCCACCTTCGAGGTCGTCTCTCCCGTCTCGGGCAGGGTGGTGGCCGCCAACCAGGCCGTCATGGATGCTCCCGAGCTAGTGAACGAGGACCCCTACGAGCGGGGGTGGATTGTCGAGCTGGAGCTCGCGGACTTCGCGGCCGAGCGGGAGCTGCTGCTGGACGGGCCGCAGTACCTGGCGCACTTGCGAGAGAAGGCAGCCGAGTACAAGGGTTGAGCTCGGTATTGACGAGAGAGGTAGATAAGCGATATGAGTGAGAAGGTACTGATCGTGCCGTGCAGCGGCATCGGCAAAGTATATGGGTTGATGGGCCGCGAGGCCGCCTTCGAGGCCGTGCGGCGTCTGGACGGGGCGGCCCGGACCATCTGTCTAGCGCTCCTGGTGCCCGGCGACGAAGAGGCGGTGGCGGCCGTGCGGGCCAACCCCTGCATCACCTTGGATGGCTGCCCCAAGCTGTGCGCCCAGAAGAACGTCGAGCTGGCGGGGGGCAGGATCGGCCACAGCCAGCGCGTGGTCGACGCCTTCAAGGCGCACAAGGGGGCCCAGGCAGGGACGGCGACCGCCCTCACCGACGAGGGCTGGACAATCTCGGACGAGATTGCGGGCGAGTTGGTAGCCGCGGCGCGCCGCCTGCTCGCGGCACAGAAGGAGGGCTAGATGGAAGGGCAAACGCTGAAGGTCGGCATCGTCTCCTGCAGCGGCGAAGACCTCTGCGAGGGCACGATCTCGCGCCTGGCGGCGCGCAAGGTGCTGGAGGAACTGCGTCCCGGACGCACCGTCACCATCTGCCTGCCGCTCTTCCTGGCCGGCGGCGAGGGCGAGCGCGCCTTCGCCCGCACCTATCCGACGATCACCGTCGACGGCTGCGGCAAAGCCTGCGCCAAATGCGGCACCGAGATGCACAGCGGCCCCGTGGGCGCGGCGCTGGTCGTCTCCGACATCCTCGGCCAAACGGGGCAGCGGGTGAGCGGCGAGGTTTCCGCCCGCCGGCTGACGGACGACGACCTGGCCGCGATCGACCTGATCGCCGGGCGGATCGCCGAAGAGGTGGACCGCTTGGGCCGGCCGGCCATCGTCGATCTGGCCGAGGACGAGCAGGCAGGATGTGAGTGCGCCAAGCCCCTCCCGGGAGGCGAGCTAGTGGTCGACGGCAGGCGGGTGGAGGTCACGGCCTTGCCGCTGATCTTCGAGCGTATGGCGGCGGCGGGGCTGCCGGCCGACGACGCCTGCGGCCCGCGCCTGCTGGCGGTGACGAAGGTATACCACCCCATCGTCGCGGCTGAGGAGGGGCTCTTCACGGCGGCGCTCGCGGCGGCCTATGGCGCCTATCTGGCGGATCGGGCGAAGGCAGACTGAGGTGGACCGCCGCTTCGTGGTCAGCGTGACGGAGGCTGAGGCGATCAGGCTGTACCGCATCCTCTTGGATCGGGATCAGGAGGACGCCTTTGCCTTCCTCGAGGAGCACGCCCGCAAGCGCCTCCACGACTTCTTCGAGGGCGGCTGAAAGACCGCAGTCGAGCTGTTCGGGGGACAGCACAATGGCACGGGCGGCGGGCTTGGCGTTTAGCCAGGCCCCGCAGGAGAGGGACAGTAGGGAGGATGGAGACGCCGGGGATGAGTGAACTCAAGGTCGTGCGTTTGGCCTACTTGCACCCGCGGATGGACCGCAACACGCTCATCACCTGGCTCAAGCATGAAGGCGACTACGTGCGGCGCTTCGAGCCGCTGTACGTCGTGGAGACGCGCAAGTCTACCTTCGAGGTTTGCAGCGAGGTCGAAGGCGTTGTAGACTTTCTCCTGGTGCCCCAGGGGGGCAAGGTGGCGGTAGGGCAAGAGATTGCCCTCATCCGCTGCGGCGAGTGAATGTGGAACGGGAGGGTTGGAGTTTGGAGACGATCAAGGTACACGTATTCGGTAGCGAGCAACCCCTGCAGAGCTGTGGCTGAGGCTCGCAAAGTGGCCCAAGTTGTGGGTCAGATTGCGGCACCGAGGAAACTACGATAGAGCAGCAGGCGGCCACCTTGGCCGACGAGCTGGGTTCGCGCTACGGCGAAGGGGTTACGGTCGAATACGTGGACATCTTCTCGCCCGTGATGTTCGAGTCGCACTTGGACGTTCTGCGCTTGATCAGCACGCGGGGGTTGGCGCTGCCTCTTGTGAGCATTGCCGGCAGGCCGCGGTTCGCCGGAGGCATCTCGACGCCGATGATCTGCAAGTTGCTGGACAAGATGGGGGCGCAGCTCGTGAACGGGGCCTAACCGAAGACCGGCAGACGGGGGTGGGCTAGACGGAACACGCCGACTTGGTGGCTCAGATACGCATTTCCCAGGTGATGGACTGCCTGGCCGATGCGGAGAGGATTCGGGTGGTGGCCGAGATATCCTGCGATGTGGGCGAGGCGTTGCCCTACCTGGCGGCGCTGTTACCCCAGGCCGGCTACAACCACGACGCCGCCATCCTCACAATGGTCAAGGAGGGCCGGCTGCTGACGGTCTACCCGCGGATCGTTACCCTGGCCAAGGCGCTGGACGAGGACGACGCCCGGGCGGTGCTGGAGTGGCTGCGCGGGCGCATCAACGAGGCCTGGGCGCGGAGGGAGGAGCTGACGCCGGTGCGCGAGCGCCGCCGCTCGCCACGCCTCTTCGACGTCTACCGGCTTCTGCCCGGCGGCAACTGCCGGGAGTGCGGCGAGGCCACCTGCGTCGCACTGGCGGGCAGACTCATCTTCGGCGAGGCAGGGCTGCGGGACTGCCCGCGCCTGGCAGAGGCGGAGTACGACCGCAACCGCGCTCTGCTGGCCGAGTGGCTGGGGATGGACAGCTAATGCGATGATAGATACTCGCTTACAGAGTGGCCGGTCTCGCGGCATCCCCGAGAGCACAGAGGGCAGCCGGCTGGCGCGGGCAGAGTCGGGGCTAGGTAGACGTCGTCGGTGGCAGCGGACAAGGGGGTAACGTAATGGCAGGCAAGGAGGCGGTCTCCCTCGACGAGAAGGAGCTGGCCGAACTAGAGCGAATAATGCTGGGCAAAGACCAAGCCGCCGCATTCGCTTTCTTGCGGGAGTGCATCTGGCAGAGAATCAAAGCGGCAAGGTGCAAGGGGTTGGACCCCCGCCAGGGTACCGGCGTGTGGCGCTGAGTCGCTGAATGAGCCCCCATTGGCGGATACCACCATCCTGTGGCTCTTCTCTCCTCCTCTTGACAGCAAGGCATCCTGGAGATATATTAATAGCAATCAATCTACCGGAGGACATCTTGTCAGGACGTGTTGCGCAGCGGCAGCGTGAGGTGGATCCGCCTGTAGAGGCTGCTCTGTGGGCCGGACTCTCGGCGTTGGCCGATCCCGTGCGCCTGCGCATATTCGTGCTGCTGCGCAAGGGCGAGCAGTGCGTCTGCCACCTGACCGAGGAACTCGGCCTCAGCCAGGGCACGATCTCCCACCACATGGCCGTACTCAAACGGGCCGCGTTGGTGCGCGACCGCCGCGATCCCGACGATGCCCGCTGGGTCTATTATTCGCTGGATGAGGCCGGCACGGCGCATCTGCGGCAGGCGCTCCAGGGCCTGTTGGATACCTCGCAGACGGACCCGCGGCCGGTCTCCTGCCGGGTTCGCAGCGTTCGTTAGAGATAGTAGGAGGACAGTTGGAGGATGGCTCAACCCAACCCGACCGCGCAGGCGAGCGCGGCCAAGAGACTCTCGACGCTCGACCGCTTGCTGCCGCTGTGGATTTTCGTGGCCATGGCCCTGGGACTAGGGCTGGGCTACGTCTACCCCGGCGTGGCCGACGCCCTGGACTCGGCCCGCCTCGACACCGTCTCGCTGCCCATCGCCCTGGGTCTCCTTTGGATGATGTACCCGGTGCTGGCCCGGGTGAAGTACGAGGAACTGGGCAAGGTCCGTAACGCCTGGCGGATGTTCGCCGTCTCACTGGTTCAGAACTGGCTAGTCGGGCCGGTGATTATGTTCGCTCTGGCCTGGCTGCTCTTGCCCGACCTGCCGGAGTATCGCACGGGACTCATCCTCGTCGGTTTGGCGCGCTGCATCGCCATGGTGCTCATCTGGAACTGGCTGGCCGACGGCGACAACGAGTACTGCGCCGTGCTGGTGGCCCTCAACTCCGTGTTCCAGGTGCTGTTCTACTCGGTGCTGGCCTACTTCTTCATCACCCTACTGCCGACGTGGCTGGGACTAGGCGCGGGCCAGGCGATCCGGATCGAGTTCTGGGACATCGCCAAATCCGTTCTCATCTTCCTGGGCATTCCCCTGGCGGCCGGCGTGATCACCCGTTACGTGGGCATCAAGGTGCGCGGCAAGCAGTGGTATGATAGGGTTTTCATGCCCAAGCTGGCGCCGACGGCGCTGCTGGCACTGTTGTTCACCATCGTCGTGATGTTCTCGCTCAAGGGTGAGGTCATCCTGGCGCTGCCGCTGGACGTGGTACGCATCGCCATCCCGCTCTTGGCCTACTTCGCCATTATGTTTGCCGTCTCCTACTTCATGTCGTGGAAGATGGGCTTCCCCTACGGCCAGGCGACGACGCTGTCGTTCACGGCGGCCTCCAACAACTTCGAGCTGGCGATCGCCGTGGCGGTGGGCGTGTTCGGCATCGCCTCGGGCCAGGCTTTGGCGGCAGTGGTGGGGCCCTTGATCGAGGTGCCGGTGCTGATCAGCCTGGTCTACGTCTCGCTGTGGTTGAGGCGAAGACTGTTCAATGGCGACGGCTCCGTCCGACGGGCGAATGCTGTCGCCGAGCCCTAGTGAAGGCCGGTAATAGCGCGTAGTGGGAGGGGCGGGCCGCGGATGGACTCTGCCCCTCTCTCTTCTGTTTTGCTGCACAAGGAGGTTAGACCTATGCGTATCGCGGTGCTGAGCGATATTCACGGCAACCTGCACGCCCTGGAGGCGGTGCTGGCCGACATGGACGCCCAGGGCGTGGATCGTGTCTACTGCCTGGGCGACCTGGTGGGCTACGGGGCCTTCCCCAACGAGGTGATCGCCCTCATCCGAGAGAGGGGCATCCCCACGGTGATGGGCAACTACGACGAGGGGGTCGGCTTCGACAAGGACGAGTGCGGCTGCGCCTACACCGACCCCGAGATGAGGCGCCTGGGCGATCTTTCTCTGATGTGGAGCCGTGAACGCGTGACGGCGGAGAACAAGGCGTTCCTGCGTTCGCTGCACCCGCAGATCAGATTCGAGGCCGCGGGCAGGCGCTTCTTGCTGGTGCACGGCAGCCCGCGCAAGATCAACGAGTACCTGTACGAGAGCCGTCCCGATCACTCCTTCGAGCGCTTGGCCCGGGCCAGCGAGGCCGACGTGTTGATATTCGGCCACACCCATCTGCCGTACGCCAAGGAGGTCGCGGGTGTGCTCTTCGTCAACACCGGCAGCGTCGGCAAGCCCAAGGATGGCGATGTGAGGAGCTGCTACGTCCTGCTCGACGTGCGCGCGGACGGCGCTGTGGCTGATTTCCGGCGGGTAGCCTACGATGTGGCAGGGGCCGCCAGCGCCGTGCGGGCCGGCGGGCTGCCGGCGCGATTTGCCGAACTGCTAGAGACCGCTCGCGGCTAGGTGGTCGGGTAGCCGCGAGCGGTCCGTGCTCCGAATTGGGCCCGGGGATACGCCACTGGCGCTGTCCCTCGTCGGCTGATGCCTCAACCTTCTGTTCTTTTCTTCTCTTTTCTTCTTTAATGTTTTTCCTCTTCCCTGCCCCGACGTCGCCGCAGCGCGCGGTCCGGTCCCCTACTGCAAGGGAAGCCGGCAGAGGGCGCCGCGGTCCCCCGAATTACCCCAGATTAGTTTGGAAGGTCTTGCCCGCCGCGGGGTGCTGGGCTCGCAACTTGCAATAGTAGTACATAGAAAGGTCGCGTCGGGAAGGTGGTCCCCGGCGCCGAGCGGCCCGGCTTACGCGACCGCTATAAGAAGCCTTGACAACGGTAGGCTCAACTCTTATAATCTTGCTGTACTCAGAGTTGTCCTTAGTTAGCAGGAGACTGGATGGAGCTAACGAATCGCTGCCCGGCGTGCAGGATAGGGAACGTTCCATCTGTTCCAGACAAGGAAGATGGTCATGAAACCAGAACGATTTACAGAGAAAGCTCAAGAGGCCCTGGCCAGGGCCCAGGAGATAATGCTGCGGATGCAGCATACGCAGATGGACACCGAACACATGCTGCTTGCTCTAGTGGAACAGCCGGAGGGCGTCGTTTCCCAGATCTTGCAGCGGCTGGGCGTTGACGGCGAAACCATTCGCTCCCGGCTGGAGCAGGCGCTCACTTCGGCGCCCCGCAACTACTGGAGTCCCAGCGGCCAGGTGCAGGTGTTTATCACGTACCGTTTAAAGAAGGTGCTGGACACGGCCGAGGCCGAGGCGCAGCGCATGGGCGACGACTACATAAGCACGGAGCACCTGCTGCTCGGCGTCGTGTCGGAGCGAGATGGCACGGCCGCGCGCACGCTGCAGGAGTTCGGCATCGACAAAGAGAAGGTGAACCGAGCTATCGAAGAGATTCGTGGTGGACAGAAGGTGACCGATCCTCAGGCGGAGAATCGGTACCAGATGTTGGAGAAACATAGCCAAGATTTGACAGAGCTGGCCCGCAACGGCCAGCTAGACCCCGTGGTGGGGCGCGACGACGAGATCCGGCGCGTGATCCAGATCCTGTCGCGCCGCACGAAGAACAACCCCGTGCTGATCGGGCAGCCGGGCGTCGGCAAGACGGCCATCGTCGAGGGCCTCGCCCAGCGCATCGTCTCGGGCGACGTCCCGGAGATGCTGCTCGACAAGCGCGTCGTCGCCCTGGACCTGGGCTCGCTCGTGGCGGGCTCGAAGTTCCGCGGCGAGTTCGAGGAGCGCCTGAAGGCGGTGATGAACGAGATCCGCCACGCCAAGGGCGAGATCATCCTCTTCATCGACGAGCTGCACACCCTGGTGGGCGCCGGTGCGGCCCAGGGGGCGATCGACGCCTCCAATATGCTGAAACCGGCCCTGGCGAGGGGCGAGATGCAGGCCGTGGGCGCGACCACGCTCAACGAGTACCGCGAGCGCATAGAGAAGGATGCCGCTCTGGAGCGGCGCTTCCAGCCCGTGTACGTCGACGAGCCGACGGTGGAGGAGACGGTGGACATCCTCCGCGGCCTGCGCGAGAGGTACGAGCAGCACCATCAATTGAAGATCGAGGACTCGGCCCTAACAGCCGCGGCCCATCTGTCTCACCGCTACATCACCGACCGCTTCCTGCCTGACAAGGCGATCGACCTGGTCGACGAGGCGGCGGCGAAGGTGCGCATGGATATGTTCAGCATGCCGCCCGATCTGAAGGAGATGGACCAGCGCCTGCGCGCGTTGCGTAAGGAAGAGGAAGAGGCCGGCCAGACCCGCGACTACGAGAAGGCCGCCCGCGTGCGGTCGGAGTGGTTGGGGCTGCAGCAGCGCTTCCAGGAGGCCCGCACCAAGTGGCAGGCCGACAAGGGCATCGACGAGGTCGTCGACGAGGAGGACATCGCCGAGCTGGTCGGCAAGTGGACCGGCATCCCGGTGAGCCGAATGCTGGAGACCGAATCGAAGCGACTGCTGGATATGGAGAGCCGTCTGCACGAGCGGATTATTGGCCAGGATGAGGCGGTGGTGGCCATTTCCGACGCCATCCGTCGTTCGCGCTCCGGCCTGAAGGATCCCAAGCGGCCGATCGGTAGCTTCATCTTCCTCGGCCCCACCGGCGTCGGCAAGACCGAGCTGGCCCGGGCGCTGGCGGAGTTCCTGTTCGACGACGAGGACGCGATGTTCCGCGTCGACATGTCGGAGTACATGGAGAAGCACACCGTCTCGCGAATGCTCGGTGCGCCTCCCGGATACGTGGGCTACGAGCAGGGCGGCCAGTTGACGGAGTCGGTGCGGCGGCGGCCGTACCAGGTGGTCCTCTTCGACGAGATCGAGAAGGCCCACCCGGACGTCTTCAACTCCTTGCTGCAGATCCTGGAGGATGGGCGGATGACCGACGGTCAGGGCCACACGGTGGACTTCCGGAACACGGTACTGATTATGACGTCCAACGTGGGCACGCAGTACATCAACCAGCAGAACCGCATCGGCTTCGCCACGTCTGGCGCGGCCGGCGACGAGGACAAGCGGACGCGCTCGCTCATCGACGAGGAGATGAAGCGGACCTTCCGGCCCGAGTTCCTCAACCGAGTGGATGAGATAATCATCTTCCATCCGCTGACGCAGGAGCAGATTCTGCGGATCGTGGACCTGATGGCCCGCCAGCTTGGCGAGCGCCTGGGCGAGAGTGGCTTGCATATCCAACTCAGCACTGCTGCCAAGGAGTGGTTGGCCAAGAAGGGCTTCGACCCGGTCTTCGGGGCA
>JAJZQK010000084.1 GCA_021847625.1 Chloroflexota bacterium | reverse complement strand
CTTCCCCTGGTGGCAGGCGCAGCTCCACGCGGATGCCGTCATCCACATTCCCAGCGTCTCTCATCTTCCTGGCGAGGCCGCCGCGGAACGAGAGATACTCCAGAGGCAGAACATGAGGTCTTTCCTCGCGCTGCCCGTGCGCGCCGGGGGCGCGCCCGCAGGCTTCCTCGGCTTCAACAACGTCGCGGAGGCCGGGCCGTGGAGCGAGCAGGAGCTCTTGCTCCTGCGGGTCTGCTCCGAGATCATCGGCAGCGCCCTCGAACGCAAACGCGCCGACGAGGCGCTGGCGGAAAGCGAGGCCCGTTTCCGCGCCATCTTCGAGCAGGCCCCCGTCGGCGTTATCGAGGTAGGGCTGGATGGGCATTTCCTGCGCATGAACCAGCGGATATGCCGCCTTCTCGGCTACACCCCCGAGGAGCTCGTTCAACGCCGGCTGCTCGACATCGTCGACAAGGCGGACATCGCGGATTGTGCTACGTTTGGCCACCAATCCCTCGCGGGCGTGGTACCTTTACGCCCGTTGGAGAAGAGGTACGTCCGCAAGGACGGGACCACTACTTGGGCCAAGGTCGTCTGCTTTCCAATCCGCTCGGCTTCGGGCGATCCAAGCTCGTTCATCGCCATCGTCGAAGACGTTTCCGAGCGGAAGTGGGCCGAGGCGGAGATGGCAAGGATGGCGAACGAACTGGAGGCCATTTTCGAGGCCCTGCCCGACCAGTACTTCCGCCTCGACTCGACCGGGGAGGTCCTCGACTGCAAGCTGGGGCAGATGACGGACCTCTACCTGCTGCCGGAGCAGTTCCTGGGCAAGCGAATGCAGGAGGTGCTGCCGCCAGGAGAAGGCCAGCGCTTCGAACGGATTCTCTGTCGTGTCATTGCCAAGCAATCTCCCGGTCGCTTGGAATACACGCTGCCGTTCGTCGAAAGTCCGCAGATCTTCGAGGCGAGGGTCCTCCCCTTCCGCGGGGAGCAGGCCCTGGTGATCGCTCGCAATATAACCGAGCAGAAGCAAGTGGAGCAGGCGCTGCGGGAGAGCGAGAGCCGTTACCGAAGTCTCTTCGAGAACAACCACTCGGTAATGTTGCTCATCGACCCGCTAACAGCGGAGATTGTCGACGCCAATCCGGCCGCCTGCGCCTTCTATGGGTGGACCAAGGACGAGCTCACCTGCAAGCGAATCACCGAGATCAACACCTTGACACCAGGGGAAGTCAGCGCCGCGATGGCGAGCGCCTGCCGGGCCGAGCGCAACCAGTTTGAGTTCCGCCACCGGCTGGCCAACGGCGAGGTTCGCGACGTCCAGGTATCCGCCGGGACGATCGAAGTGGAAGGCAGAGAGCTGCTGTATTCGATCGTCCACGACATCACCGAACACAAGCAGGTCCAGATGGCGATCCTGCAATCCGAGGAGCGTTTTCGGCTCGCCACCCGCGCCACACGGGACGCCATCTGGGACTGGGACCCTCACACCGGGGAGGTCTGGCGAAATGAGGCATTCGCCAAGCTGTTCGGCTACGTCGAGAACGAACCGTCTCCTGCCCTGCACGACTGGTGGTGCGAAAGGGTACATCCAGATGATCGCCAGCGGGTCCTTGCGAGTGTTGAGCAAGCCTTGGCCAGAGGCAAGGAACATTGGTCGGCCGAGTTTCGCTTCCGCCGCGGCGATGGCTCGTACGCCCACGTGCACGACCACGGCTATATCGTGCGTGACGCCGACGGCCGGCCGGTGCGAATGATCGGCGCCATGAACGACGTGACCAACCGGCGAACCGCCGTCGAAGAGCTGCGCCGGAGTTATAGGATGGTCCGCAAAGCGATGGAAGGTACCGTCGAGGCGGTCGCCACCGTCGTCGAAAGGCGTGATCCCTACACGGCCGGGCATCAACGACGGGTAGCGGCCCTCGCCTGCGCCATAGCGCGGGAGATGTGCGTATCCGAGGAACGCATCGAGGGCCTGCGCTTGGCGGCCACCATCCACGACGTCGGCAAGATCGCCATTCCCGCGGAGATTCTGAGCAAGCCCGGCAGGCTAGACCCACTCCAGTACAACATGATCAAGACGCACCCCCAAACCGGCCACGATATCCTCTGCCATATCGAGTTCCCCTGGCCCATCGCCCAGACGATACTGCAGCACCACGAGCGGCTGGACGGCTCTGGCTACCCCGATGGCCTGCATGGTGAGGAGATCCTGCTCGAGGCTCGCATCCTAGCCGTCGCCGACGCCGTCGAGGCAATGGCCTCCCATCGGCCGTACCGCCCGGCCCTGGGAATAGAGAGGGCGCTCGAGGAGATAAGCCAAGCCAGCGTCTCTCTCTTTGACCCTGAAGTCGTCGCCGCCTGCATTCGCCTGTTCCGCGAGAAGGGCTGGCAGTTCCCCAGCTGAGTTATCCCAGGTAGCCCGACATAGCCGTTGCTGCCGGGCTGCTCTCTACCGCGAGGGGTCACGCGGGCTCTGCCGGCGATCCTGTCATCCCCGTGCAAGCTGGGATCCACTTCCCGGTATACCGAGGAACCGGATGGATTCCCGGTTCCGCGGGAATGACGGCAGAGCGGCAGCTGGGCCATTCCACCGGCCAACCGTGCAGCAGGGATGAGGCCGGGTCATTTAGCCCGCCACCCGCCTTGTCGGTGTGGCGGCGTCCCCCGCCCAGCGGCTACTGCGCTCGCCGGGCGGGAAGGCAATTGCGCGGGCGGCACGGAGGTGTGCTTGGCCGCTAGACAATAGTGTTGCGACCGTCCATCCTCTGCTGGGCTGGTAGTGATGGACGATCAGCCATTAAGCGGCAGAGCCAGGGTGAATGTGCTGCCCTTGCCGCATTCGCTCTGCACCGAGATACGTCCGCCGTGGGCCTCGGCGATTAGCCGGGCTACGTACAGGCCAAGGCCGAGGCCTTCGTCGGTCTTCTTGCCCGTCTTGGCCCGGTGGAACCGTTCAAACAGATAAGGCAGGTCCTCACGGGGGATCCCGCTGCCGGCGTCGGCGACCGAGACCGAGACCTCACCATCGATCGCGCACGCGGAGAGGGTTACCCGCGTCTCGGGGGGCGAGTACTTGAGGGCGTTCACGACCAGATTGACGATTGCCCGTTCGATCAGGCCGCGGTCGGCCAGAACCACCGGGACCCGCGCACTACAATCCACGCACACGCGCTGCCGATCCGCCTCCGGCAGCATCTGCCCGCCGATGTTCCCGCAAAGGCTTGACAGGTCCACAACCTCCTTTTGCAGGCTGAGGCTGCCTATCTCGAGGCGCGCCGATTCCACCATGTCCCGGATCATGTAGGTCATCCGTTTGCTGCTCTTCAGGATGCGCTCTGTCGCGACGACCTCCGCCTCGGCGTCACTCTCCAGGGCTCGCCGATGCAGCCACTGGGCCATGCCCATTACCACCGTCAAGGGCTGGCGCAGATCGTGGCTGATCAGCGAGATGTACTCCTCTTTGAGTCTCTCTGCCCGCTTGCGCTGGACGATCTCTCCAATCAGCCTTGCCGACCGCTGCAGGCGCCTCTTGGCCACAGCGACGATGAACCCCGGTCGCGGCTCACGCGGCTGGGCGAGGGATGCCAGCTTACTTACCTCAACGCCATACCGCTCGGCAATCCCCAGGAGACTCTCGTGGTCAGTCGGAGGATCGCCGTAGCCAAAGGTGAGCGCGCCCACGACCTCGCCCCCGGCGAAGATGGGCACGCCATACTTGTGCACTCCCCCGAGACACTCGACGTCGACAGGTCTCGCTTCCTCGATCACGACCCGGCCACATTTGGTCCAGCACGACTCGTGGCAATGCCATTTGCCGGACCGCATCGCCCGCCGATTGTCGGCTGTGTCGCATAACTTGCGCGAAGCATCGTTGAGGAAACGGCACCATGGATCGGCGAGGGCAGACATCGCGTAGTCACCGTTCTTCTCGTAGACCGCCACGGAGCTCTTCAGCAGGCCCAGGTACTCCCCGACGACATCTGCCAGGATCTCCTCGCCGACCAAATCCAGCAGCGTCCGACAGGTGTTGATCTTGGCGGGGCTTCCGTGCGGCGGGACAATAAGCGGCCTCACCTTCTCGGCCGGCATGGGCGGCCCGTCTCCATTCTGTTGCAGAAGCAACTCGATCTGCTTGAGCTCGCGCATCGTATGCTCGCGCTCGATCTCCCTGCCGACGATTTCGGCGCATAGACGCAGCAGAAGGAGGTCTTCCTCGCGCCAAGCAGCAGGCACCACCACGTTGTCCAACCCCAAGAAACCGGCCAGCTTGCCCTGGGCGTAAACGGGCAACGCCAGAAGCGACTTGATGTCCTGCGGTTCCAAGATTTCGCGTGCGGCCGCCTTGTCCCCGTTTAGGCTGCTAACGTCGGGGATGTTGACCGCCTCTCCCCTGTAGAGAGTCGCCATCCACCAGGGCGCCTGGTCGGGGGAGAGGTCCTGGAGATTCTCCTTCTGGGGTGTCACGCCGGGAGCACACCATTCGTGCGTGTTATCCAGTCGTTGGCTCTCGTTCTGCAGGAGGAAGAGATACGAGCGGCTAGCCCCAGTGAACTCGCCGATGTCCGCCAGAGCAGCGTTGATAGCATCGTCGATCGTGCTTGAGGTCGAAAAACGAGAGGAGAAGTTGGCGACAACCCTTTCCAGCGCCAGCCTCCGCTGAATTTCTTTCCAGCCGAATCTGAAGTCGGCATGCACCATAATCGTCGTTCACCTCCGGACAAGCATAGATGCGTTCGCTGAACACATCGCTTCCCGAAATGATCTATCGGCGCGAAGACACTACCTTACCATTGTAACCCACCTTCCGGCTGCTGTATCATCGAATATACGCTTGGGCCGAATCTTAACCCTCGGCCCCATGGCAGAGATAGACAGCCGCTCGGTTCTGGACCGCCCAGGGCCGGCCCCATTACATCAGCGTAGATCCGGCCGAGGTGGTTGGACCGGTCCGCGTCCGGTTTCCTCGTGGACGAAGCGCACCAGGTAATCGACGTGTTCGACAGGCGTGTCCGGCAACACGCCGTGCCCGAGGTTGAAGATGTGCCCCCGGCGACCGGCAGCCCGCGCAAGCACCTCCCCGGCGCGCTGCCGCAGGTGCGGCAGGGGAGCCAAGAGGGAAAGCGGGTCGAGGTTTCCCTGCACGGCCATGTTCACGCCCAGCCGCTCCCAGATCAGCCCGAGGTCGACCCGCCAATCGAGGCCGATCACGTCCGCCCCCACATCTCGGATCACCTCGGGCATCCCCCCGGTGCCGGTGCTGAAGTAGATCGTCGGCACGCCCGCCCCGCGGGCCGTCGCCATCACGCGCTTCACGTACGGGAGGACGAACTCGCGATAGTCGGCAGGACTGAGCACGCCCACCCAACTATCGAAGACTTGCACCGCCTGGGCCCCTGCCCGTATCTGCTCCTGCAGGTAGAGGCCGACCAGCCGCGACAGATGGTCCATGAGGGAGCCCCAGACCTCCGGTTGGGCGTACATCAGCCGCTTGGTTAGCGAGTAATCCCGCGACGAGCCGCCTTCCACCAGGTACCCGGCCAAGGTGAAGGGCGCCCCGGCGAACCCGATCAGCGGCACGCGTCCCGCCAGCTCGCGGCGGGCCAGCCGAATCGCCTCGACGGTGTAGGGCGCTATCGCGGCGGCCTCCGGGGCCCGCAGCGCAGCTACGCCCGTCCTATCGCGAATCGGAGGAGAGACCACGGGACCATCACCTTGGCCGAAGGACACCTCTACGCCCAGGCTCTCCAGGGGCGGCAGGATATCGGCGAAGATGATGGCCGCGTCCAGGTCGAAGCGCCGCAGGGGCTGCATGGTAACCTCCACCGCGAGCTCGGGGGTCTTGACGATGTCGAGCATCGGGTAACGTTGACGCACCTGGCGATACTCCGGCAGGTAGCGGCCGGCCTGCCGCATCAGCCAAATCGGCGTACAGTCGACGGGTTCCCGCCGGCAAGCCCGTAGAAAGCGGTCGTTCATCTACTCAACCCCCTGGGATCTATAGGGCGCTCGTGCTCGCAATTAGTAAGAGAGGGGCCGGCCGGTTGAGCCTGACCGGCCCCGCGTTGTGCGAAGTGACCGCGGGCCCCAGGCGGCCTAGTAGGCCTTCTTGAGCATCTCAAGCAGCGATTCCGCCGTCATCTTCTGGGGGTTGTTGGGCACCTGGAAGCTCTCCATGGTGAGGTTCGCCACCTGCTCCAACTTGTCCTCGGCGACGCCCACGTCTCGCAGCCGCTGGGGCTGGCCGACCGCGCGGGAGAGCTCCCTCACCGCCGCAACTGCCTTCCGTGCCGCCTTCTGCTCGGATAGGCCGGCCGTGTCGATGCCCATGGCCTCCGCAACGCGCGCCAGGCGGTCCGCCCGGGCCGCGAGGTTGTACTCCATCACGGGGCCGAGCATCATACCAATCACCAGGCCGTGTGGGAGGTGAAAGAGGGCGCAAACGGGCATCGCCAGGGCGTGGTCGGCGCCAAGGCCGGTGTTGCTGCCGCCGATGATGGCGATGGTAGCGGCCGTGAGCATCGCGTCCCGCGCCTCCAGGTCGTCGCCGCTGGCAATGACCTTCGGCAGATTCTGAGCGACCAGCCGGATAGCTTCCAGGTCAAATGGGTCGGCGATGGGATTGGCGTTCACCGACACGAAGGACTCGACGGCGTGCCCCAGGGCATCCATCCCTGCATTCGCCGTTACCGAGGCCGGCGCCCCCATCGTGACCAGGGGGTCGTTCAGGGCCAACGTCGGGTACATCTTGGGGCTGGCCACGGCGAACTTGGTGCCGCGCTGCATGTCCGAGAAGACGGCGCCGTTGGATACCTGGCTGCCGGTACCGGAGGTGGTGGAGATGGCGATCAGCGGCGTCGTCAAGGGCCCCGGAATCCTGTCGCCCGGCGCGTAGTCGCGCAGTTTGCCGCCGAACTGGCAGAGCAGGCGCAGGCCCTTGGCGACGTCGATGGAGCTACCGCCGCCGATGCCGACGAAGAGGTCGTAGCCGGCCTTCTTAACGTCGGCCACGTTCTCCTCCACCGTCTCTATCGGTGGGTCGGGGACGGCCCGGTCGAAGACGTCGTAGGCGATGTCAGCCTGGGCCAGAGAATCGGTCACGGTCTTCAGATGCGGCGTGCGGGCGATGCCCGGGTCGGTGACGACGAGCACCCGCTTGGCCCCCATTGCCTTGGCCTGTTCGCCAATCTGCTTGGCCGTCCCCGCGCCAGCCAGGATGGTCGTCGGAGAACGGAAGTAATAACTAGACTGCATGGACTTTCTCCCTCCCAGAAGCGCATTCCGCTCGCGTGCGCTCGGAGCGCACTCGAAGCTCCTTACCATGCTATTACTTGGCCCTCGTGGCGTCAAATACTTGGTTTGCCGCCGCACGTTCCAGAATACGTCCCTTTCCGCAGGGGATGAGGATTCGCCGTGCGACCTGCGCGGTTACGCCGGCCGAGAAGTGGTATTATGCAACCAGAGAACCTTGCCGTGGCCGGTCGGGACCATGTCCGCACGCAAGGCACAGTCAGCATTCTGGAGGTACCCCATGCCCCTGGACCCGCAAGTGCGCGCCTTACTGGACCAAGATATTGCCAATGGCGTTCTGCCCAATCACAAGCTCTCCGTCGCCGAAGCCCGCCGGGCGATGCTGGAGAGAGCGAAGACGTTGGCGGGCGAGCCCGTGCCCCTGGCCCGGGTCGAGGACCGCCTGATACCGGGTCCGGCGGGGGAAATGCCGATCCGTGTCTACACGCCCCGGGGAGCGGGCCCCTTTCCCGTGCTCGTCTTCTTTCACGGCGGTGGCTGGGTAATCGGCGGTATAGAGACGCACGACCACGTCTGCCGTGGGCTCGCCTACCAGGCCCGCGCCCTCGTCGTCTCCATCGAGTACAGGCTGGCGCCGGAGCACAGGTTTCCGGCCGCCGCGGAGGACGCCTACGCGGCCACCAGGTGGGTTGCAGACAACGCTGCTTCCCTGAACGGCGACGCGGGACGGATGGCCATTGGCGGCGATAGCGCGGGCGGCAACCTCACCGCCGTCGTTTCCCTCATGGCCCGCGACCGGCGGACGCCCAAGCTCTCCTTCCAACTGCTGCTGTACCCCGTGGTCGACCACGACTTCGACACGGCGTCGTATCTGGAAAACGCGGAAGGATACAGGCTCTGGCGGGCGGACATGATCTGGTTCTGGAAGCACTACCTGGGCGACGAGGCGCAGGCCGACAATCCCTACGCCTCGCCCCTGCGTGCCCCCGACCTGAACGGCCTGCCCCCGGCGCTGGTGATCACGGCAGAGTACGACCCCCTGCGCGACGAAGGCGAAGCCTATGCCAAGCGTCTGGAAGAGGCGGGGGTGCCGGTCGTCCTTAGCCGCTACGACGGCATGATCCACGGCTTTATCAGCCAGGCCATCTTCCTGGATGAGGGGAAGAGGGCACTGGCGCGGTCGGCGGCGGCCTTGCGGGAGGCGCTGGCCCGGTAGATGGTCCGGGGCGCCGCCGGGCGGGCGGCGCCGATGGGCTTCCCGGCTGCGGTTAACACGTCGATCCTGCAGTCGGTTGACCGTAATGGAAAAAGGTGCTAGATTGGTAGTGGCAAACGCGGCGACCTGGTGGGTTGGCCTTTCATCTGGGCAAAGGCCCGGTCCTCAGTAGGGAAATCGCCCGCCGCTCCGGCGGCAGGAGGGTGACTCTATGCGACTGCTGCTCGTGGCACCCTCGTGGCAAGATTGCAACAGCAATCCCAACCACGGCTTCTCGTTCCTTCCACCGATCAACCTCGGCATTCTGGCCGGCCTGACCCCGCCCGACTGGCAGGTGAGGATAGTCGACCAAAACTTCCAGGAGGTCGACTACGACCAGCCCGCCGACCTGGTCGGCATCACCTTCATGACCGGGCTGGCGCCGCGGGCCTACGCGATGGCCGACGCCCTCCGGGCCCGGGGGCGCCCGGTGGTGCTGGGCGGCATCCACGCCACGGCCCTCCCGGAGGAGGCAGCCCAACACGCCGACGCCGTCGTCGTGGGTGAGGCCGAGGACCTCTGGCCGCAAGTGATCGCCGACTTCGTGGAAGAACATCTGCGCCCCCTTTATAAGGCGGAGGGCAGGCCGAACCTGGAGCGCTGGGTGAGCCCCCGCCGTGACCTCTTTCCGCCCAACGGGTTCTTCATCAGGGCGACGACGCAGACCACGCGCGGTTGCCCCTTCCGCTGCAACTTCTGCTCAGTTACCCAGTTCTTCGGCCATACCTATCGGTTCCGGCCCGTCGCAGACGTGGTGAACGAAGTCAAGGCGATGGGCTCTTCCCTGGTCGGCTTCGTGGACGACAACATCGCCGGCAACGCGCGGCGGGCGAAGGAACTCTTTCGGGCGCTCATTCCCCTCAAGATCCAGTGGATCAGCCAGGCCTCCTTGACCATGGCCGAGGACGAGGAGCTGCTGGACCTGGCTCAGCAGAGCGGCTGCATCGGCGTCTTCGTGGGCATCGAGTCGATCAATCCGGTCGCCATCGCAGCCATGGGGAAACCGATCAACGTCGTCTCGCGTTACGAGACGGCCATCAAGCGGCTTCACGACCATGGCATCGCCATCGAGGGGGCCT
>JAJZQK010000083.1 GCA_021847625.1 Chloroflexota bacterium | reverse complement strand
AGGTCGAGCTTGCTCCTAAGGAAGGTCGCCTCCGCCTGGGGGTCGGGGATCTGCTCCCGGCGCTCGGGGTCGCTGAAGGCGCTGAACCTCTTGAACTCCTCTCTGCGACCGATGGTCACCAGCTTCCCCAGCTCCGGGTTGTGGTCGGTGAAGTAGAGGAAGGGCGTCGAGGCGGCGAACTCCTGCCCCATGAAGATCAAAGGCGTCTCGGGCACGAGCAGGAGCAGGGCGGAGGCCGTCGCGTAGAGGTTCCTGCCCAGCATGTGGTTGAGCCGTTCCCCGAAGGCCCGGTTCCCTACCTGGTCATGGTTCTGCAGACAATACAGGAACTGGCGGGCCGGCTCGTCGGTGGTCGGCGTGCCCCGCGGGCGGCCCATATAGGCCGACAACTGCCCCTGGTATAGAAAACCTTCCTGGATGATCTTCGCCACGTTGTCCGCCGAGCCCTCGTAGTCGACGTAGTACCCCTCTCGCTCGCCCGTGAGTATCACCCGCATCTCGTGGTGGAAGTCGTCGGCGTAGATCAGGTCGAGGCCGTAGCCCCCCGCCTCCGGCGGGTGGAGGAAGCGGACGTCGTTGCCGTTATGCTCGGCGATGAGCACGACCTGCCGCCCGGGAGGCAGCGAGGCGCGGGCCCGCTCCGACAGTTCCCGCAGGATGTGGCGGGGGCTCTTGTCGAAGATGGCATGGGTGGCGTCGAGCCGCAGGCCGTCGACGTGGTATTCGTTCAGCCAGTAGCAGGCGTTCTGGACCACGTACTCCCGCACCCAGTGGCTGTGTTCGCCGTCGTAGTTCAAGGCGTCGCCCCAGGGGGTGTGGTAGCGGTCCGTGAAGTAGAAGGGCGAATAGGCGCGCAGGTAGTTGCCGTCGGGGCCGAGGTGGTTGTAGACGACGTCGAGGACGACCCCCAGCCCCTCGCCGTGGGCCGTGTCGACGAACCGCTTGAATTCGAGCGGCCCGCCGTAGTTAGCGGTGGGGGCGTAGAGGTCGACGCCGTCGTAACCCCAGTTCCGCGACCCCGGGAAGGCGGCGATGGGCAGTATCTGCAGGGCGTTGACCCCGAGCTTCTTGATCTCGGGCAGCTGGTCGGCGAGGGCGGCGAACGTCCCCTCGGGCGTGTAGGTCCCCACGTGGCACTGGTAGAGCACGAGGCCCTGCAGGCTCAGCCCTTGCCACGAAGCGTCGTGCCACTCGTAAGCCGTGGGGTCAACCACCGCCGACGGGGCATGGACGCCCTCCGGTTGCGAGCGGGAGTAGGGGTCCGGATACGCCTGGCCCTCGTCGAGGCGATACTTGTACAGTGTGCCGGCGCCGACGTCGGGGACGAGGCCGGCCAATACCTCCCCCGTTTCCGCGTCCAAACGATGATAGTTAGGGCCGGCGGAGCCATGAATCTCGACCTCGACGACGCGGGCAGCCGGGGCCCAGACGCGAAAGTATACCCCTGCCGGCCGAACCTCCGCTCCCATCGTCAGCCGCCAGCCTGTCTCGTTCATTCGCCAACCTCCTCTTCTTGATTATAGGCAGGGTGTGGTCTGGCGAGCAAGCCAAGTCGGCGCCGGCTTTCAACCTCTGCCAGAGGCCCGGCCTTCCCTGAGACACGCCGCTGGCAAGCAGGAGTCGCCTTGCCGGGTGCCCGTACGGGTAGGGGGTTTCGGCACGCATTTTGCGGTTGTTTTAATCGTCTCAGGGGGCACTAGGATGAGGAGGTTGTGTTGTGATGAGACGGCTCTTTTCGCTGGCGATGATCCTAGTCATCGCCTTCACGATGGTACCGATCATGGCCGCGCCGGCCGAGGCGGCCTCTTCGGTAGTCTATGTGACGGCCAGCAGCGCGAACGTGCGTTCCGGGCCTAGCCTGTCGTCGTCCGTGGTGCTGCAGGTGTACCAGGGCGATGCGGTCGTCGTGCAGAAGTCGGTCTCCGGTCAGTCGGTGAACGGGGATTCCACCTGGTATCTCACCAAGTCTGGCTACTACATATCGGACACGACGGTGTCCACCTCGCGGACGACGACGAGCACGCGGGGCGGTAGTTTCTCCGGCCACTGGGTCGACGTCAACCTGTCGACTCTTCAGGCGCGCGCCATGAATGGCAGTACGGTCGTCTACACGGCGCCCGTCACCACCGGGAAGCCTGGCTGGGCCACGCCGACCGGCACGTTCTACGTCCTGCGCCGGTATCCATCGGTAACCATGAGCTCGGCGACGATTGGCATCCCGCTGGGCACGCCCGGCGCCTACTACGTGCCTAACGTCCAGTGGACGCAGTACTTCGACAACGCCGGAGATGCGCTGCACGGCAACTACTGGTCGCCCAGCGATTCGTTCGGCAACTACAATACGAGCCACGGCTGCGTGGGTATGCGCAACAGTGACGCGAAGTTCTTCTACGACTTCGGTTACCTGGGCATGCCGGTCGTGATTCACTACTAGACTCGCTACTGAGCGAGGACGAAAAGAGCCCCGGCCCGGGCCCATGCGTAGGCCGGGGCCTTTCTGTGCCCTTTGCCGGGAGGCCGCCTCCCTGGGGCCGGACGGGACGGCCGCTAAGGCCGCGCCTGCTCGCCCCCGGCGGACGTTGGCGTGGCCAATTGCCATACTCGCCCGCGAGGTGCTAAACTTCATTCGGCAACTGAATACGGTCTGTGTGATGGCTACCGGAGAGGCCGCGCGTACCGCGGCGCCGAAGGGGAAAGAGCAAGCTGTAATCTCTCAGGCAGAAGGACGGTAGTCGGACAGAATCCTGGAGAGGCCCCGTAAAGGGCACCGAAGGGGACTGATCATCCCGCGGATGGATGGCATATCTCTCAGGTAAAGAGGACAGGAACGCAAGGCAAGGCATTCCTGTCCTTTTTCTTGCTCTGTAATAGGTGGGTTCCCGGGGAGATTGCCGGGAACGAGGAGGTCAATCTATGCGCACACCCTTGTACGGCCTGCACGTGGCGGCGAAGGCGAAGATGATCGACTTTGCCGGCTGGCAGATGCCCGTCCAGTATACAAGTATTATCGAGGAGCACCAGAAGGTCCGCCAGGCGGCCGGCATCTTCGACATCTCCCACATGGGCCGCATCTACGTCAGCGGGAAGGGGGCGGCCTCCCTCCTCCAGCTTGCGCTCACCAACGACGTCCTCAGCTTGGCCGTGGGACAGAGCCATTACTCTCTGCTCTGCAACCCCCAGGGGGGCATCAAGGACGACGTGCTCGTCTATCGTCTGGCAGAGAGCGAGTACCTGCTCGTCACAAACGCCAGCAACCGGGAGAAGGTCCTGGCCTGGTTGGGCGCGCTGAAGGACGAGCGCGTGCGGCACAATGGCTTCGGCGAGACCCGGTGGGCGGACCGCACCCTGGAAACGGCGATGATCGCCGTGCAGGGCCCTGCCTCGCCGGAGGTCCTCCAGCCGCTGACGAACGCCAACCTGGCCGGCCTCAAGTACTACCGCAGCGAGGAAGGCTCGTTCGGGGCCGAGACGGGCCTCATCTCGCGGACGGGCTACACCGGCGAGGACGGGTTCGAGGTGATCCTGCCAGCCGAGGCGGGCATCAGGCTATGGGAGCAGCTGGCGGCAGAAGCGCGGGCGGGGAAGGCGGCGCTGGCCGGGCTGGGGGCGAGAGACACGCTCCGGCTCGAGGCGGGCCTGCCCCTGTATGGCCACGAACTGGACGAATCGGTCAATCCCTATGAGGTGGGGCTGGGGCGCTTCGTGCGCCCGGACAAAGGCGCCTTCGTCGGGCGCGACGCCCTGCAGCGGGTGGCTGAAGCCGGCCCGCGACGGCGGCTGACCGGCCTGACGATTCCCGACGGCGCCATCGCCCGCCAGGGGACACCGGTGCAATTGGACGGTAGGGTAGTAGGGTCGGTGACGAGCGGCAACCGTTCGCCGTCGCTGCGGCGCAGCATCGCCATGGCCCTGGTGGAGACGGAGGTTGCCGAGCGGACCGGGCTTTCCCTCGTTGTCCGCGACAAAGCGCACCCGGCCGAGGTGACGGCGCTGCCCTTCTATCGCCGTCCCAAGCCGGCCGTAACCAAGGACCGTAGCGTCCCGGGGCACACCCGCGGACGGGCCTAGATTGACGCCGTGGGAAGAACGGTAGAGCAGGCCTAGTGTGGTGGGTTGCTTCCTGCCCCTGAAGGCCACGGAGGGCACGGAAGGAACGGGGCATTCTCCCTATTCTCTGCGCCCTCCGCGGTTGATCCGTCTCCCACCGCGTAGACTAAACCGGTGGCCACTCGGGGGCGCCGCACTCGGGGCATTGGTAGCCGATGAAGCGCAGATACTCCAGGACGTCCTCCTGGGCGGGTAGGGTGTGCTCCGTCTTGCCCGCCAACCAGCGTTCGCGGATTTCGCCGAAGCGGTCGGCGAGGTAGACGGCCGCGCCGGGCGTGGCCTCCGAGGCGACGGCGCCGTACAGACGGTGGACGGCGCCGTCCTCGTCGGCGAGGACGGGGAAGGGCAGTGCGAGGTCGTCGACCATCCGCCGGGCCTCTTCCTGCGAGACCGCTGCAATGGCTAGCACCTCCGCCTCCTCTTCCTTGTAGTAGTCGTAGTGCTGGGCGAAGGCGCGCAGCACGTTGCGGCAAGCGTCGCAGGCTTGGTCGTGGACGAAGACCAGAAGCAGGTTGCGGCGCTGCTTGTACTGCACGGGGTCGATCATCTTGCCCTGCGCGCTCGGCAACTTGAAGTAGGGCAGCATAGCCCCGGGGCGGGGCCCCGCCGGCACTTCGACGGCCACGTTACTCTCCCTGTCTATCATCGCAACAGCCTCCCTTCGCTGTGCGGCGCCCTCGGCAGCCGCGGTTCTTACGCCCGGCCCGACTGCCGGACGAGAATACCTATGTGAGGCTGCCTGCAATTCCCGTGCCAGCACCCCGGTGGAGTCGCCAATTTCCCGGCAAGTGGCAATGGGCCGACCGGCGTTCCCCGCGACGGCTGGTGTATAATCGGAGTACGACCCTGCGCACGCCGCCTACCCATGCCAAAGGCCCGCCATGACCTGGAGGGCGGCGGACGCGCGGCGGCGCCTGCATCGGCCACAAGGGAACGAAAGAAGCAAGACACCGGACGAAGGGCCATCGTTAGGCCAGAAGGGGGGAGCTGGAAGATGAACGAGGAGAGTCGGGACCTGATACTGCGTGAGTTGCCCAACCTTAGACGTCCCTACCTCGTCGCCGCCTTCGGCGGCTGGCCCGATGCCGGCGAGGTGGCGACGGGGGCCCTGCGTTATCTCGCCGCCAAACTGAGCGCCCGCCGCCTGGGGACGATCGACCCGGACCCCTACTACGACTTCGGCACCTCGCGCCCGATGGCGCTGATCGAGGGCGGGGCGATGCAGGCCCTCCGCTATCCGACGAGCGACCTGTTCTACCGGCAGGACGAGAACGCCGAGCACGACTTCGTCATGCTGCTGGCGGGGGAACCGCCCCACCGCTGGCGACGCTACACGCGCACGATTATGGCGTTGCTGAGGCAGTTCGAGGTCGAGATGTTCGTCAGCCTTGGCAGCCTCTTCGACACCATCCCCCACACCGTCGAGCCCCGCATCTCCGGCATGGCGACCAGCGAGCGTCTGCGGGCCCGTCTGCGCGAGTTAAACATCAACCTCACCGACTACCAGGGGCCGAGCAGCATCCAGGGTGCCCTGCTAATGGCCTGCCAGGAAGAGGGTATCGAGTCCGTCAGCCTCTGGGGGCACGCCCCGATGTACGTGCAGACGGTGGCCAATCCCAAGGTATCCCACGGGCTGCTCGGGAGGGCCTGCGCTTTGCTGGGAATCGAGCTCAACCTCGACGACTTGCGCGCGGCGGGGGAGTACTTCGACGAGACGTTGAGTCGCCTCCTGAGCCAGAACGAGGGCCTGCGCCTCTACGTGCACAAGCTAGAGGAGCAGTACGCGGGCGAGAGCGCGACCCCCGAAGGGGAGTTGCCAGATACCGCGCGCATCGTCCGCGACGTGGAAGAGTTCCTACGCGGCGAACAGAAGCGGTGGGGCGAGCAGGACGGCTAGATAGCCATCAGTCAGCCGAAAGCCAGGCGGCATGTGCCCTCTCCCTTTCAGGGAGAGGGCAACGGTGAGGGACGGCCCCTGTGGTATAGGCAAGTGCTTGCTAGGTTACCTTGGTGGGGTCGCCTCGCGACTATGGAGCCCGAGGCCGGCACAGAGTCCGGCCCCTACGGAAGCAAGGAGGCAACTGCCGGCCCCGTTCTCATTCGCAGGAGTCACGCGGTGGGCCGCCTCTCGTGCCGGAAACCACGGAGGAAGCGTTGGCAACCAATATATTCTCCCTGTCCTCTGCGTCCTCCGCGGCTAAACTGACTCCCACCGCGTTAGTCCTGTCATTCTCCATTGGTTGCCACCGGGCTATGATGAATTGCCGCCAAATCGGCCGGCTGATCGTGCAGCGAATCAGCAAAGATGGTAAACTAGGGCGGGCTTGAGGGCTCGGAAGGAGATATCATTGGCAACTGCTTCCGCTTCAAGCCCCGAAGTGGTAGGCAAGCCGGGCGTTTGCGAGTAGAATACATAGTGATAACTCGGGTCGCAAGCGTTTGGCGAAGCGGACCACGAGCATTAAGACCATTCAATGCAAAGGAGGATAAGAATGGCCAAACCAACACTGGGTATGGTCGGCGTGGGGCGCATGGGCACCCGCATGGCCACCAACCTGATGAAAGCCGGCTACAGCATGGTAGTCTACGACGTCGCTCCCCGCGGGGTGCAGGAGCTGGTGGGTAAGGGCGCCAAGAGCGCCAGCTCCCCCAAAGAGCTCGCCTCGCAGGTCGACGTCGTGCTCAGCTCGCTGCCGGGGCCGCCGGAAGTCGAGGCGGCTTACTTCGGCGAGAACGGCGTCCTCGCCGGCGCCAAGCCCGGCTCCACCCTGATCGACCTCACCACGGTGGATCCGAGCACGAGCGAGAAAGTCGGCAAAGCGGCCGCGGAGAAGGGCGTGAAGTTTCTTGACGCCCCCGTGAGCGGCGGCGTCTCCGGCGCCGAGAGCGCCACGCTGACGATCATGGTCGGCGGCGATGCCCAGGTCTTCCAGGATTCGCTGCCGATTCTTCAGAGCGTCGGCAAGAACATCACCAACGTCGGCAGGACGGGCGCGGGCAGCGTCGTCAAGCTGGTCAACCAGATGTTTGTGGGCATCCTCAGCGGTGCCGTGGCCGAGGGCATGATGCTCGGCACCAAGTGGGGTGTGGACCCGCAGACGATGTACAACGTGCTGAGCACCGGCTTCGCCGGCAGCACGATCCTCACCCGCCATGTCACCAACTACATCCTGCCCGGCAACTTCGAGCCCGGCTTCACCGTCGAGCTGTTGAGCAAGGACGTCTTCCTGGCCCTCACCCTGGGCCGCCAGGAGCACGTGCCGTTGGATCTGACCGCCGCCGCGTCGCAGATTCTCGAGCGCGCCAAGGCCCACGGCCTGGCCAACAAGGACATGGCCGCGACCATCGTCCTGCTGGAGAAACTGATGGGCGTCGAGGTTCGCGCCAAGAAGTAGGGTCGACAGATCCTACAAGCCGATAAGTAGGGACGGGGTTCGCCTCGTCCCTATTCTTCTTTGGCGACGACCTCGAGCACGCCGGTGGTGGGGCTGCGCCGGCAGGTCAGGTTGAGGCCGACCAGCGGCTCGACGCAGATCTCACAGCGATAGCAGACGCGGCTGCCCGCCTCCAGGTGGCCGGTGTAGATACGCTTGAGGTCGGACAGGCAGAGGTGAATGTGCGGCTCGCCGTCGACGACGTTGCCCTGGATGGAGGCCACCTCCAGCGGCCCCTCCAGCGTGACGAACTCGTTGGTAGCGGGGACCTGCGTGCCGCTGATCCAGTGCAGCTGGCAGCGGTCGAGGGCGCCAATGCCGGCGGTGACGACCGCGTTGGCGATGCCCTCCTGCTGCAGAAACTCGCGTAGGCTTTCGAGGAGGAGGTCCCCTCGCTCGAAGACGACGAAGTACTTCGCCCCGTCGGCTGTCTTGAAGTAGCGCACGGCGTTCCCCCTATAGGTGAGAGTAGTTGCGCGGTGGGACTTGGATTAACCGCCGAGCAGCCTGTAGCGCGGGGGCTTGTCCCCCGCGGTCCGGTCCGGCCCCCGGCGGTGAAAACCTGTCCACCGCGTAAGTCCAGTTAGGTCAGAATCAGGCCCGCGATCGAGACGAGCGAACCGCCGTCGTCGTCGGCAGGGCACTGGTCGTAGGTGACGACCTCCCCCTTGGCGTCGCCCAGCAGGCGCAGAGCAAAGTAGATGGGCGGCAGGCCGCAGACGCGCTGGCGGTCCTGCTCGCGCCGCAAGACGGCCAGGAAGGCCGCGGCGTCCGCGGAGCAGGCGGCCGCCAGGCGGACCTTGTCGTTGGCGGCGAGGGCCGACTTCTCCGCCGGTCCCAGCGGCTCCGCGTCGCCGAAGGCCGGGCCCACGTGGGCCAGGTCGGCGGCGGCCACCACCAGCACCCGCCGGCCCTTGGTGGTCTCCGCGACGGCCCGGAAGGCCCGCTCGTAGGCCGGCACCTCCGCCGGATCGCCCAGTCCCTCGGTGTAGACGTGGAACCCGCCGCAAAGGATCGGCACAACCTCCGGTTGCCTATCGCCGAGGAAGTAGTGCAGCCAGGTGATGCCCAGTTCGAGCGAGTGCTCCGAGCGGTGGTGCAGTTCCTCCGCGAAGGCCTCCTCTTCGCCCAGCGCCGCCGCCATCGCCTCGATTACGTCCTCGGCCAGCGGGAGCGGTCCCCAGGGCGTGGCGTAGCGCTGGCGGGTGAGCGTCAGCGCGCCCTCCGCGCCCATGTGGTCGGTGCCGAGGACGATGATCACCTCGGCCTCGCGCACGGCGGTGGCCGCCCGCTGCCAGGTGCGGGCGTAGACCGGCCCTCCCCGCGTGTAGTCGATGTGGGGGCAGACCACCCCGCGCACCGTCCCGCTTGGCGCCGCCGAGGCCTGCCCGTCGGCCTGGGCGAGATAGCGCTCGAAGGCGAGGCGCAGCTCGTCGGGATCGCCGGGGTAGCTCTTGTCGGCGAGGGCCGGGGGCCGGTAGGGCGCCGCCCGGTAGGCCGCGCGCGCGTCGGCCATGGCCTGCGCGTAGCGGGGGCTATCGAGCATCAGCACCTCGTCGAACTGGGCGATGAACCGGTCGACCATCTCCTGCGAGAGTTTGATCCCCGTCTGCAGCTCGAAGGCGGCGCGCATGCCGCTCGGCTCGCGCGTGCCGTCGCAGAGGACGAGGAGGGGGGTGAGGGCGGCGGGGACGGCGACGGCCTTGCCGGAGAGGTCGAGCCGGTCGCGCAGGACGAGCACCGGCTGGTCGTCGTGGTTGATCCACTGAGTATCCAAGGGACGCAGTTTCGGCTTCACAACGCCTCCCGCGAGTAGTTGGCATTCTGGACGGCGCAACCCGCGCCGAGAGGCATTATAGGTTAGGCGGGGGGCAGGGTCAATTGGGACGGAGAAATGGTAGATGTATGCAGCTGGTATGATGCCTACCCGTGTGCTCGGGGGCATATCGCTCCACTCAGGGTGTCCGTCAGATTTCCGGGAAGCATGAAGGACGATGTAGGGGCTCGTCAGCCCGCCAAGGGCCATTGGCCAGCGAGCACGATGCTGGTAGAATCC
>JAJZQK010000082.1 GCA_021847625.1 Chloroflexota bacterium | reverse complement strand
GGCCCGCGTCGAGAACGGCATCAAACGCGGCAGGCGGTTGAGGGCATCGTGACAGTGAGCCGCCGGGAAGCGTGTGAGGCGTGTCCGCGTCTGGCGCACGTCGAGCAGGATCAAGCCGGTCACATATGCGTTCCAACGAAGGCACGTTGGCAAAGCCGGAGACCAACGGGTAATTATGCCGGACACGGGTTTCGACCGCTACTGGCCCCGCTCCACCGTGGCATTCCGCGGAACCAGCCAGCGTCTAGGATACCAGCGCCCGGACCCGACCACAAGGTTGCCCTGCCGCTTATGCACCTGCCAGTCGCTCGACGAACGTCGATCAGCGTGCCGGTTCGACCGCCGTCTTGCGCGTCAGGGCGAGAAACGCCAGGGCAGCAGCCGAGGGGCGCTCATCCTTGCGGTTGATGACGTAGAGGTCGCGTTCTAGCTTTAGGCCGGTCACCGGCACCCGCAGCAGTTCACCACAACGCAGTTCCAATGCGACACTGCGGGCGGAGACCACCGCCGCGCCCAGGCCGGCGATTGCCGCATGCTTCACTGCCTCACAGCCGTTCAACTCAAGTCGCCGGCCGGCCGGCAAGGACAGCGGGGCTAGCTCCCCCTCCACCACGCGCCGCGTGCCAGACCCCTCCTCGCGCACGACCAGGTCCGCCCCCGCGAGCTGGGCGGGAGTGACCGCTGATAGCGCGGCGAAGGGGTGCCTCGGCGCCACCACTAGCGCTAGCTCATCCTTGGCGTAGGGGCGCACCTGCAGCCCCGGCAGAAAGCGCGCCCCCACGAAGCCCAGGTCCAGCCTGCCGGCCAGTACCTCCTCCTCCACCACTTGCGAGTTGGCCACCCGCAAGGTCAGCGCCACCCCGGGATGGGCTTCCCGGAAAGCGGCCAAGACAGGCGGCAGAAGGTAGGCCCCGGGGGTGCTTGAGGCGCCCAGGCGCAGGAAGCCGCGCTCGACGTCCTCCAGGTCGGACAGGGCGCGTGCCGTCTCCTGCGTCAGCTCGGCCACACGCTCGGCGTAGGCAAGCACCACCCTACCAGCCTCCGTGAGGTAGACGCGGTTGCCAACCTGCCCCAAGAGATCCGCCCCCACCTCGCGCTCCAGCGCCCCCACCTGGCGCGAGACCGCCGGCTGGCTGATGAGGAGTTCCTCCGCCGCCCGCGAGTAGGAGAGCTTCTTGGCCACCGCCCTGAACACCGTCAGGTGGTGAAAGTTGAGGTGCGATAACACTTCTTGCATACGACCTATGCGATTTCGGCATTTTGATTATACAACACGAAGCGCTATGCTTGTGAACGACAGCGATGACGGGAGGCCACGGGACGTGGGTGAGAAGCAGACCAGGGGCGGCGACCTCAAGTTTGAGTCGAAGCGGCGCAGGGCGCTGGCCGCCCTGGGTCTGGGGCGAGACGCGACGCCCGCCCAGATCAGGGCGAGCTACCGAAAGCTCGCCCTGGCCGGCCATCCTGATCGCCACCCGGGCGACGAGGCCAAGGCCGCCCGGTTCCGGGAGGTCGCCGCGGCGTACGCGTTCCTCGTGCGGGGCTCCGGCGACGGTCGGGGCGACCCGCCCGCCGCTGACGTCGAGGATGAGTACGCACGGTGGTGGTGGGACTCCTTTGCCGACGTGGTCTAGCGGTCTCGACGGGGCAAACTCTGTTGCAAGGGGAGCTGAGGATGGCAGAGAAAGAAGCACGGCAGCCGGAGCTGGCCTTGGCCGGTGAACCCGGCCGCCCCGGCCTCAAACTGACCTCCTTCTCGCGCGGCGCCGGCTGAGCGTGCAAGATCGGCCCCGCCGATCTGGCGCAGGTGCTGCGCCACCTCTTCCCGGGCAAGGATGGCGATGCCGCCGACCCCCACTTATTGCTCGACGCCCGTGCGGGCGACGACGCCGCCGTGTATCGACTGAGCGACGACCTGGCCATCGTGCAGAGTGTCGACCTCATCACCCCGATAGTGGACGAACCCTACGCCTTTGGGCAGATCGTCGCCGCCAACGCCCTTTCCGACCTCTACGCCAAGGGCGCAACCCCCCTCATGGCCCTGAACGTCGTCGGCTTCCCGGTGAAGACGCTGCCCTTGAGCGTGCTGGAGGAGATGCTGCGCGGTGGCCGCGACAAGCTGACTGAGGCGGGAGCACGCCTTGCCGGGGGCCACTCGATCGACGACGATGAGCCCAAGTACGGCATGGCTGTCACCGGTCTCGTGCACCCAGCGCGGCTGGTGAGCAACGCTGGTGCCCGGCCAGGCGACGTGCTGGTGCTCACCAAGCCGCTGGGCACGGGCATCGTTACCACCGGCATCGACCGGCGTCTGGTGTCGGAGGACACAGTAGCGCGCATCACGGCGCAGATGGCGGCCCTCAACAGGGCCGCGGCGGAGGCGATGGTCGCCATAGGCGCGCACGCCTGCACCGACGTGACGGGCTTCGGCCTCCTCGGGCACCTGCACGAGATGGCTCTGGCCAGCGGCGTGGCAGCCGAAATCGACGGCCGACGGGTTGCGGTGGCGCCAGAGACCTGGGACCTGGTGGCACGGGGCGCGATCCCGGAGGGCACGCGCAATAACCATCGCTACCTGGCCGAACGGGTCGACTGGGACGGTGCGTCGACCAACGAGCAGATAGTGCTCGCCGATGCCCAGACCTCGGGCGGGCTGCTCATCGCCGTGGCGCCTGAGGACGCGGATAGGTTGTTGGGTCTACTGGCGACAGAGCCGTTCCCGGCGATGGCCATCGGCAGGATAGTTCAGGGTACAGCCGGCCGAATCGCGGTCCGGCACCGGTAGGCACCACCGGCGGTAGGACCGGTGGACATTCAGGCACAAACCAAAGATAGCACATCCTGGAGGGTGAAATGCCCAAGACGCTGACGATCTTCCTGGCCACGACCCCGTACGGGTACCAGAACAGCCAGACGGCCCTGCGGCTGGCGGAAGCGGCCCTGGAAAAGGGCCATCGGGTGGTCCTCTTCGCCTCGGCCGACGCCGTCCACAATTTCACGGGCGGCCAAAAGCCCAAAGGGGTGCCCAACGCCGAGGAGGGTTTCTCCCGGTTGATCGATAAGGGGTTGCAGGTCGAGCTTTGCGGCACCTGTCTCAACTTCCGCGGCATTGGCAGGGAGAGTCTACTTGACGGCGCAGCACCCAGCTCCTTGCGCACCCTTTTCGGCATTGTCGGCGAGAGCGACGCCCTGGTCAGCCTAGGCGCCTAGGAGGAAGAAATAAATGGCAAGGTCATTGGGAATAGTGCTACGCCACGCCCCCTTCGGAACGATCAACGCGGGCGAGGCACTGCGACACGCCGCGGGCGGCATCACCTTCGGAGTGGCCACCACCCTGGTGCTACTGGAAGACGGCGTCTACGTCGTACGCGACGGGCAGGACGGGGAGCGACTCGGTTTCACTTCGCTTGCGGGCCCTCTCGTGCAGTTCGCCCAGCAGCAGGGCACCCGTGCCGACGGCCGGCCCATCGGGGGGCGCGTGCTGGTGCACGGGCCGTCGCTGGCCGCTCGCGGCCTCTCGAGCGAGGAGTTGGTGGCGGGCGCCGAGGTGATCGACGACGCGGGGCTGGCGCGGGCGTCGGCGGAGTTCGACGCCGTGCTGACCTACTAGGGAGGGATCAGAATGCCGGAAACGAAGAGACTGGTACTGGTGCTGAGCGGCCCCGCCGCCGGGGCGCTTTCCGCCGTGGAAACGGCGCAGCGGATGCGGGAGCAGGGTCACGGTGTCGACCTCTGCCTCCTGCAGGATGGGGTGCTCTGTGCCCTACAGGGCAACGAGACGTCCGCCGGCGGAGCCGTAGGTCGGGCGCTCGGGGCGGGCGTGGGCGTTTTCTACCTGGAGGACGACCTGGCGGCCCGGGGCTTCGACCGCGAAGACGCCCGACCCGAGGCGCGCGCGCTGAGCTATGAGAATCTGGTTGACCTGATGCTCGACGGGGAACGCACGACGCTGGGCGCGTTCTAGAGACTGGGTCAGAGAATGCACGTGTAGTGGGCCGCCCGCCGCAGCGGCCGGTGGGCGGCGTTCGAGGCGGGGCTAGGGCTACTTAACCGAGAGAACGCTCACATATTTTGTGTACGCTCCGGAGGTGAAATGCAATGGCAACCGATGGCAAGACTGTCGTCGTCCTCGGTGGGGGTGTCGGGGGCGTGGTGGCCGCCAACGAGCTTCGCCGGCGGCTACCGCGTGAACACCGGGTCATCCTCGTCGAGCGACGACGCCAGTACGTTCACACGCCTTCTCTGTTATGGCTAATGGTGGGGGAGCGGCGCCCCGGCGAGGTAGTGAAGGATGTGAGCCGGTTGGTCTCGGCAGGGGTGAATCTGGTGCAGGCCGAGGTGCTGCGCATCGAACCGCAGGCACGCCGGGTGCTGACCAGCGCCGGGCAGCAGGGGTACGACTACCTGATCGTTGCCCTGGGGGCGGAGCTCGCGCCCGAGTCCATGCCGGGCTACCGGGAGGCCGCCCACAACTTCTACGACCTTGAGGGTGCGGCGAGGCTAGCCGGGGCCCTGGGGGCCATAGGCAGCGGCCGGGTCGCCGTCGCCATTACCTCGCTGCCCTTCAAGTGTCCCGCCGCCCCCTACGAGGCGGCGCTGCTGATCGACGACGCCCTGCGCCGCCGCGGCTTGCGCGGGCGAGTGGAGGTCGAGGTCTACACGCCCGAGCCGCAGCCGATGCCGGTGGCCGGCCCGGCCGTGGGGGAGGCCGTTCGCGCCATGCTGGTGGAGCGGGGCATCGCCTATCACCCACAGCGTCAGCTCGCCTCCGTCGATTCCGGGCGCCGGGAGCTCGTCTTTGCCGACGGCGCCCGGGTGGCCTTCGACCTCTTGGCCGGGGTGCCGCCCCATCGGCCGCCGAGCGCGGTACGAGAGTCGCCCCTGGCCAACGAGGCGGGGTGGATTCCCGTGCACAGTCGGACCCTCGCCACGCGCTTCCCGGACGTCTACGCCATCGGCGACGTGGCGGCGATCAGCCTGCCTAACGGCAAGCTGCTGCCCAAGGCGGGGGTCTTCGCCCACGCCGAGGGGCTGGCCGTCGCCAGCGCCGTGGCGGCGCGCCTGCGCGGCGGCCTAGAGCACGAGTTCGATGGGGTCGGCTACTGCTGGGTCAGTATGGCGCGGGACAGAGCGGGTTTCGCCCTGGGTTCGTTCTACGCCGAGCCCGAACCCCAGATGGACCTGCGCCGGCCCGGCCGGCTCTGGCACCTCGGGAAGGTAGTGTTCGAGAAGTACTGGATGGGCGAGGGCCTGACGCGGGTCGCCGCCGGCCTCGCGCTCAAGCTCGGCGGCCGGACTTTGGGTGTGCCGGCGAGTCTGTAGCGCACAAGGGTCCTATTTGAGGGGCGCGTACAAGGCTAAATCCACATCAAGGGTGCATCGCCTAGGGAGGCAGACGAATGCGTACAATCTATCTCGACTACAACGCCACCACGCCCATCGCCCCGGCCGTGGCGGAGGCGATGCGGCCCTTCCTGGAAGGGGGGCTAGAGGGAGGTTTCGGCAACCCCTCCAGCTCCCACGAGTATGGGCGGGCGGCACACGAGGCGGTCGACCGGGCGCGCGCCCTGGTAGCGGGTCTCCTTGCCTGCTCGCCGGAGGAGATCGTCTTCACTGGTGGGGGCAGCGAGGCCGATAACCTCGCCCTCAAAGGGGTGGCTGAAGCCTACCGGGAACGGGGCGATCACATCATCACTAGCCAGGTGGAGCACCCGGCCGTGCTGAATACCTGTCGCTACTTGGAGCGGCGTGGCCATAGGGTCACCTACCTGCCGGTGGATGGCGACGGCAAAGTGAGCCCGGCCGAGGTCGAGGCGGCGATCATGGAGGGGACGATCCTCGTCTCGTTCATGCACGCCAACAATGAAACGGGGACGATCAATCCCATCGCTGAGATCGCCCAGGTCGCCCACCGCCATGGCGTCTTGGTACATACCGATGCCGCCCAGTCAGCGGGCAAAGTGCCAACGAAGGTGGACGATCTAGGGGTCGATTTGCTGACCGTGGCGGGCCACAAGCTGTATGCCCCCAAGGGCGTCGGCGCTCTCTACGTGCGGTCTGGCATCCGGCTTGAGCCGCTGGTCCACGGCGCCGGCCACGAGGGGGGCAGGCGCGCCGGCACGGAGAACGTGCCGTATGTGGTCGGCCTGGGCGAGGCATGCCGGATTGCCGCCGCGACGATGGCCGACTACGCGCCCAGAATGCGTGACTTGCGCGACCGGCTGCGGACCCTGCTGGCCGAGGTCGTGCCGGGGCTGGCGCTCAACGGACATCCCCAGGAACGGCTGCCCAATACCATCAACGTGAGCTTCCCCGGTGTGGACGGGGAGGCCCTGCTCGTGGCCGCGCCCGAGGTAGCCGCCTCGACGGGCTCGGCCTGCCACGCCGGGCGTACGGAGCCGTCGGCGGTGCTCCTGGCGATGGGCCTCTCACCCGAGCGCGCCCTGGGCGCGGTGCGGCTGAGCCTGGGCAAGTTCACGACCGCCGAAGAGGTGGAACGGGCGGCGAGTGCGCTTGTGCGCGCCTGGCGTGCCCTGGTCCAGGGGCGCTGAGGCATGCCGGACCTTCAGAGAGAAGAGGAGTCCCCCATACTCCACCATCCAACCGACGAGCAGGCGGTCTTCTTGCCCGAGAACCTGCTAGAGCGGGCGGCAGACATGCAAGGCAAGGCCCGGGGGCCCGTGCCGCCGTGCTGCCTGCTGGATTTCGACGCTGAGCTCGTCCCCGTCGCCCGTGCCGAGTTCGGCGCCCAGGTCTGTGAGGGCTGGTCGTGCTTCCACACGACGCTGCTGCGTATCGAACGCGACGGTTTGGAGACGGGGATCATCGGCGGCACGGTGGGGGCACCCTACGCCGTGCTCGTTGCCGAGGAGTTGATCGCCTCCGGCTGCCGCCACATCATCGCCTACTCGTCGGCTGGGGCTATCGCCGACTGGCTGCGGCCGCCGTGTCTGGTGGTGCCAGAGGGCGCCCTACGCGACGAAGGAACCTCATACCACTACTTGCCACCGGCCAGGTGGGCAGTGGCCCGCGGGGCGCTGCCCGACATCCTCGGGCGACGAGCCGAGGCGTGCGGGCTGCCGATCCATCGTGGGCGAAGCTGGACGACCGATGCCCCCTACCGGGAGACCCAGTCGCAGATCGCTCGCCATCGGGTCGAGAGGGTGCTCTGCGTGGAGATGGAGGCGGCGCTGATGGCCTTGGCCCAGGCGCGCGGGGTCGAGGTTGCCTCGCTGCCGCACGTGACCAATGTGCTCGCCACCGGCACGAACGACTTCCACAAGGGCCCGGAGGACGTCAACGCGCGGGCCATCGGCTGCTGCCTGGACTCGTTCGCCGAGGTCACCGGCGGGGCCGGGTACAGAACCCCGCGGAGGGCGGGAGCTCGAAATCCTGAAAGAACGGTACGCCCTGGGAGAGATTACCCGCGATGAGTACGAACGGATGCGCGGCGACCTCGACGAACCGTAGGCGCTAGCCAGGGCGTGCCCTACACCTTTAGCGCTGAGCTAACTGGCGGTGAGGGAGTAGATTGGGTGATCGTGCCGAGGGCGAGCTGGCGGCCCTCGTGGCCGAACTGGAAGAACTGCTCGCCGAGCGGGACATCGAGATGGCGAGGCCTATGCGCGGAGCCGAGCGGGAACGCCTGCGGCGCAGCTATGAACGGGCGGAAGAGCGGCTGCGGGCGCAGATCGCCCTCCTGACCGCGGGTCCTGGGCCCGCTGCCGCTTCCGATGGGAGCGACGAGCGATGAGTCACGAGGTAACCGATGCTGGGGTAGGTATCCCGCGGCGGGCGATGGTCGTCTTCGCCCACTCGGACGACGCCGAGTTCACCTGCGGTGGGACGGTCGCCAAGTGGGCTGAGGCGGGCTGCGCGATCTGCTACGTGGTGGCGAGCGACGGCAGCAAGGGGGGCGATGCCCTGGCGATGGACGATGCCGCACTGCGCGACCTGCGGGAGGTCGAGCAGAGGGCGGCGGCTGATCTTCTGGGAGTGGCGGAGGTGGTCTTTCTGCGCCACCCCGACGGCGATCTAGCCGCCGTCCCGGGACTGCGCGAGCAGCTGGTGGCGGCCATCAGACGCTGGCGGCCGGAGGTGTTGCTGACCTGGGACGCCTGGCGCCCCTACCAGCTGCACCCGGATCATCGGGCGGTCGGCCTAGCGGCGGTCGAGGCTGTGCTGGTGGCGGCCAACCCTCGGGCGCTGCCGGGCCTTGTCGCGGAGGGGCTAAGCGCCCACCGTGTGCCCGAGGTCTACCTCTTCGGCACCGACTACCCCGACGTGCGGGTGGACGTGCGGGATACCTTCGGGCGCAAGCTCGAAGCGGTGTCGCTCCATCGCAGCCAGGTTGACGACCTAGAGGAGACGCTGGGGCGGGTCAGGAGGTGTAACGTCGGGCGTGGAGAGCCTGCGGACGCTATCCCGACGGAGGCTTTCAAGGTGCTACGCCCATTCTGCGAGCTCTGATGTTGACACCGCGGCCCCGGGTGGGCCGCTAATGACCGGTCGGCGGCCCCATCCGCCGGCCAGAGTAACGACGCGTAAGCGACGAGGAGGTTTGGCATGAGTCTGAACAACGTGGACAGCGAGAGAGTCGGCCAGACGGTAGCGGGCTTTCAGGCCAACCTGGACACCGCCCGGAAAACGCAGCGGGTGGAGGGCGTCTGGAACCTGGCGCCCGGCCAGCCGCAGTTTACCGCCCGCCTGGCGATCTCCGGGGGAGAGTACGTGCTGGAGGCGGACCAGCCGCCCTTCCTGGGCGGCGGCGGCACGCGGCCCGGCCCTGTGCAGTACGCGGTCTTTGGCCTAGCGGCCTGCTACACCGCCACTTTCGTCACCCTGGCCAGCGGGCAGGGGATCGTGCTGGAGGAGGTGCGCACCGCGGCGGAATTCGATCTCAACTTCGCCCGCGTCTTCGGCATCGCCGACCTGCCGACAGTCGAGGAGGTGCGGGTGACGGTGAGCGTGCGCAGCAACGCCGACGAACAGACACTGTCCACGCTCGCCCAATTGGCCAAGGAGCGTTGTCCTGCCTCCTACTGCCTCACCAATCCCATTCGCCTCACGCCAACGGTTAGCCGCATCGCGACCCAGACCCCACCCAGAGGCTGAAACGATACGGACGGGTAGCCGAAGGGCCACGGTGGGCAATGGGTTGACGATGACAACGTGAAAGCGAAAGGGCAACCGTTTCTGGACGCCGACCTGGCCACAGCTCGGCGGTACGACCGCTGGTACGAGACACCGCGGGGGCAGGAGACGGCGCCGGCCGAGGAGGCGTTGTTGGACGACTTGCTCGCCCGCTTTGACGGCACCGCCTCCCTGCTGGAGATCGGCTGCGGCAGGGGGCACTTCACGCGCTGGTTCGCGGGCCGGCGGCTGCGGGTTGTCGGCCTGGACCCATCGCCCGCTATGCTGGCGGTCGCCGCCGAACCGGATGGCGGGATAAGTCATGCTCGCGGCTCGGCCGAGTCGTTGCCGTTTGCGGACGGGGCCTTCGATCTGGTCGCCTTCGTGACCAGCCTGGAGTTCCTGCCCAACCCGGCGGCCGCCCTGCGCGAGGCGCGGCGGGTGGGTCGTCTGGGTGTGATACTGGGCGTGCTGAACGCGGCGAGCCCCTGGGGTTGCGCCG
>JAJZQK010000081.1 GCA_021847625.1 Chloroflexota bacterium | reverse complement strand
GCTAGTCCACCGTATCTGCTCGGCGTGGACCCAGTGTTGTCGACTTGCCTCATAGTAGGCTAGTCTGGCTTCAGTCCGTGGAGCTCTATCCTCCTGAACAGAGGTAGACTTGTCCCTGTTTCGAGACATAGCGTAGAGCAGGGAAGTAACGATAGCGACAGTCAACACGGCAAGTCTATTCGCTCGGTGCATCAAGGCTCTCCACAGAACCTATCAAATAGACGCGCCTTTCTCCCGGCGCTGATCCATCCGCTTGTGCATTGGCTCACAGGCTACGTTTCTAGAGAAGACGCCGACGGGCCCCAATACTCCTCCATACCCCAGCACGAGGATTCGTAAATAGCAGCTTCATGTTTGCCTATCCCACCCGCAAGCCCTGCTCCGACGATTTAGACGTCTTAATGCCGATCACAAATCACCGACTCGGAGACGAACCACTGAAGAACGATACATTTCGCAGATCAGCAAAACATCTGCTCCCAGGCAGCCTTAGGTTTCCATCGAAGCAGTCGGCCCGCCTTCTTACCCGATATTAGCCGCCTCTTGCTCTATAGTCAATGGAACATCCATGCGATGACACGTCCTATCGACTGGCCAAACCGGCCTGCTATCCTGAGAGTTGTATTCGTATCTCAGATGGCGCAGCGGTCAGCCTGTTCGGCCGCTTGAATACGAAAGGCTCAGCTGCAGTTTGCCGCCCCCACACGGGCGCCACTTTGCTCGCCCGCCGGGCTTACGTCAAGTATCGTAACAGAGGGTCCTGCTTCCATTGGCGGGCGTTTGTAGTATAATGGCGCTGTTTCAGAGGGGGCCTGACAGCAAGGGGCTCCCCTTGCCGCCGGGAGTTGACCCTGTTTTTTGGCAGACTTAATCAGGACCAACCGTGCCTGCCGGGGGGGCATCGCTGCCCCGCCCGGAGAGAACTCGTAGAGGAGGTTCGCGGATGCGCATCGTGTTGATCGGCCAGGCAGCCTTTGGAGAGGCGGTCCTCCAGAGGCTGCTGGAAAACAAGGCAGAGGTCGTCGCCGTCTTCTGCCCTCCCGACCCTCCCGGGAAGTCCAATCCCCTACGCGACCGCGCGGAGCAGCAAGGCATCTCCGTCTTCCAGCCCAAGCGCATGCGGGACCCCGAGGTGTACGGCGAGTTCGTCAAGCTGCGGCCGGACCTCAACGTCCTGGCCTTCGTGACCGACATCATCCCCCAGCGGATTCTCGATTACCCCACGCACGGCAGCATCCAGTACCACCCCTCCTTGCTGCCCAAGCATCGCGGCGGCAGCGCTATCAACTGGGCGATCATCGGCGGGGAGACAAGAACGGGGCTCACGATCTTCTGGCCCGACAAGGGCATCGACACGGGGCCCATCCTCTTGCAGAGGTCGGTGGAGATCCAGCCCGACGACACGGTGGGGTCGGTCTACTTCAACAAGCTCTTCCCACTGGGCGTGGACGCCCTGGCCGAGGCGGTCCAGATGGTGGAGGCGGGCACGGCCCCGAGGATCCCCCAGGACGAGTCGCAGGGCACCTACGAGGGGCTCTGCCGCGAGGAACAGGCGACGATCGACTGGTCGCGTCCCTACCAAGAGGTCTACAACCTCATCCGCGGCAGCAACCCCCAGCCCGGCGCCACCACCTTCTTCCGCGGCCAGAAGATCAAGATCTTCGACGCGGCAGCCCAGCCCGGCGCCAGCGGCGCGCCGGGAACGGTGGTGGAGGTGGGCCCGGCCAGCTTCACCATCGCGGCCAAGGGGGGCGGCATCGTCGCCAAACGGGTGCAGCCCACCGGCTCGGCCAAGATCAAGGCCCCCGATTTCATACAGTCGACGAACCTGCAGGTGGGCGAGCGGTTCGGCGAATAGGCTATTGTCCTTAGCCAGATTCCCAGAGAGAGGAAGGTGCAAGGTTTGGTTACGACGAAACAGAAGATGTTTGAGGTTCGCTGGCACGCTCGGGGCGGCCAGGGCGCGGTCACCGCATCGCGCTTCCTCTCCACGGCGGGAGTGCGCGAACGCAAGCATTTCCAGGCGTTCCCCGAGTTCGGCACGGAGCGCATGGGCGCCCCCATCCAGGCGTTCACGCGCATCAGCCCGGAGCGCATCTACCTGCACAGCCAGGTGCAGACGCCCGACGCCGTGGTGGTGCTCGACCCCACGCTGCTGCGGGGTGTCGACGTCACCGCCGGCCTCCAGGATGGCGGCACGCTGGTCGTCAATTCCCCCGACGACCCGGCCACTGTTCGTAAGCAGATCAACGCGGAAGGCAAGAACATCACGGTGTTTACAGTCGACGCCGACAAGATCGCGCGCGAGTGCATCGGCCGGCCGATCACCAACACGGCGATGGTGGGCGCCCTCGTCAGAGCCACCGGTCTACTGGAGTTCGATAACGTGCGCGAGGAGCTGCGGGCCCAGTTCGGCCACCGGTTCAGGCAATCGGTCGTGGACGGCAACATCCGAGCCCTTGAGCGCGCCTACGAGGAGGTTGTTTCGGAATGAAGATACGGCGCATCGAGGACCTATTCGCGCTGCCGACCCCCAGCCAGGTACCGCTGGGCGGCATCCTCACGAACGTCGGCAACTCCGTCAAGTACAACACGGGCACCTGGCGCACCCAGCGGCCCATCCACAACGCCGAGGTCTGCACCAACTGCCTGATCTGCTGGATCAACTGCCCGGACGGCTCGATCATGGTCAGCGAGGGCAAAGTGACGGGCATCGACCAGATGCACTGCAAGGGCTGCGGCATCTGCGCCCAGGTGTGCCCCACCAAGCCGACGAAGGCCATCACCATGGCCCAGGGCGGCGAGTACTAGACAACGGTGCTGCCTAGGGTCAGCATTTTAGGGAGGAAATAACGAATGGTACAAGAGATGGTCAAGGCCACGGTCGTTGGCTTAACCGGTGACGGGGCCGCGGCCGATGCCATGCGCCAGATAAACCCCGACGTGGTAGCAGCCTATCCGATTACGCCCCAGACCGAGATCGTCGAGCGTTTTGCCGAGTACGTGGCCGACGGCAAGGTCAACACCGAGTTCGTCGCCGTGGAAAGCGAGCATAGCGCCCTGTCTGCTTGCTGCGGTGCGGCGGCGGCGGGCGCGCGGGTAATCACCTGCACGGCTTCGCAGGGGCTGGCGCTGATGCACGAGATGCTCTATATCACGGCCGGCAACCGGCTGCCCATCGTGATGCCGATGGTAAACCGTGCCCTCTCGGCACCGATCAACATCCACGGCGACCACAGCGACTCCATGGGCTCGCGCGACGCCGGTTGGATTCAACTCTATTGTCAAGACGCCCAGGAAGTATACGACTCGGTTATCCAGGCGGTCCGCATCGCCGAGCACGAGGACGTACACCTGCCCGTGATGATCTGCCTCGACGGCTTCATGGTCAGCCACGACATGGAATGGGTCGAGATGCTCGCGGATGAAGAGGTCCGGAAGTTCATCGGCGAGCACCCGCGGACGATCAACATGCTGGACAAGGACAACCCGATCAGCATCGGCGCCCTCGCCCTGCCGCCAGTCTACTTCGAGCACAAGGTCGCCCAGATCAGGGCTCTGGAAGGCTCGGCGAAGGTCATCCGCGAGGTAGGCGCCGAGTGGGGGCAGCTGACCGGCCGCGCCTACGGCACGGTCGACGCCTACAAGATGGACGACGCCGAGGTGGCCATCGTCACGATGAGCTCGGCGGCCGGCACCACGCGCACCGTGGTCGACGCCCTCCGCGACGAGGGGCAGAAGGTCGGCCTGCTGCGCATCCGGTCCTACCGGCCATTCCCGACGGCAGAAGTCATCGCCGCTCTCAAGGGCAAGAAGGCCGTGGCTACGCTCGACAGGGCCAGCTCGCCCGGCGCCGTGGCCGCGCCGATAATGAGCGACATCTCCGCGGCGCTCTACGACGAGGAGCAACGGCCGAGGTTGGCGGGCTACGTGTTCGGCCTTGGCGGGCGCGACCTCGGCCTGGACGACGTGGCGTCGGTCTTCGCGCGGCTGCAGAAGATCGCCCAGACCGGCGAGGTCGGGCCGGCTCTCAGCTATCTTGGTCTGCGCGACGACTAGTCGCGGCGCCAACAGGTAATTCAGGAGGAAAGAGACATGGCTTTGAATCTCAAGGAGCTGGCCAAGAAAGAGGAGGGGATCGCTCCCGGCCATCGCCTTTGCACCGGCTGCGGGCCGGCTATCGTGCTGCGCCAGCTGATGCTGGCGGCCGCCGACTACAACCTCGCGCTCGTGAACGCCACCTGCTGCGTCGAGGTCTCGACCGTCGTCTATCCGTATAGCTCTTGGAAGGTTTCCTGGTATCACAACGCCTTCGAGAACGCGGCGGCGGTCGCCAGCGGCATCGAGTCGGCCTACAAGGCGCTCAAGCGCTCGGGCAAGCTCGCCGACGACTTCCGCTTCATCGCCATCGGCGGCGACGGCGGCACCTACGATATCGGCTTCCAGGCGCTGTCCGGCATGGCCGAGCGCGGGCACCGAATACTATATCTCTGCTACGACAACAACGCCTATATGAACACCGGCATCCAGCGCTCTGGCGCCACGCCGCTGCACGCTTGGACGACGACAAGCCATGCCGGCGACGCCGTCCCCGGCAAGCAGCAGACCCGCAAGGACCTGACGGCTATCATGGTCGCCCACGGTATGCCCTACGTGGCCCAGGCCGCCGTCGGCTACTGGCGCGACTTCATGACCAAAGTCCAGAAGGCCCTGGCGACGGATGGCCCGTCGTTCATTAACATCCTTGCCCCCTGCTGGCGGGGCTGGCGCTTCGACACCTCGCAAACCCTGGCTCTGGGCCAGGCGGCCGTCGAGACTTATCACTGGCCGCTGTTCGAGGTGGAGAACGGCAAGTACCGACTGACCCACACGCCCCGGCAGAAGAAGCCCGTCACGGAGTACTTGAAGCTGCAGGGCCGCTTCGGCCACATCCTCAAGCCCGGCTCCGAGGCCCTGCTCGCGGAGTGGCAGGAGGACGTCGACAAGCGCTGGGATCGTCTACAGAAGCTCATTGCGATGGAGTGACGGCCCAGGGCCGGCACGTCGCGTTAGGATTGCTTACGAAAGGGCGAGCGTCGGGCTCGCCCTTTCGTGTTCTGCAGCACTCCGCCGGCAATCCTACTTAAGGGCGGCTGGCCGGCACTGAGCCCGGCCGTAGACGGACTGGGCTCATACCACAAAGCCCGCCCGGAGGCGGGCTGGGCCGTCGTCGTGCGTGATACCCCGCACACGGTAATATGCACAGAGGCACGCCGATATGCCGTAGGAGCTATCCGCCCTAGGCGAATCGCCCGTTGGTACCGAGGCAAGGCTCCTTCCATCTCCGCAGAGCCGTCGTGCGGCCAAGCGCGGGTTACCTCGCCCTTCCGGGGAGAGGGTTAGGGTGAGGGTCGTCTTGCCTGAGGGCAAATCCACCTCAGGCGGATTTGCCTCCACAGATACCGGATGGATCCCCGCTTCCGCGGGGATGACAGAGGCAGGGGCGGAACGGCGACCCCGGGCCAGGGCACAGGCAGCGACCATGGCCGAAGAGGGCGACCGGCCGGATGACCTTGCCTGCCCGTTTTGCGGTAAACCGGTGCGGCCCGTCTGCTGCTCCGAAGAGGTGGCAGGCCCCGTTCTTGCCCGGCGCCATCTGCTTGCAGAAACGGCCCCGCCGTAGGATAATGCTATCGAACGCTAGGCAACATGGAGGAAGGGAACTGGACCAGGACGTCGCCCAACTAGCCCGCAGGATCGTGGACATTGCCGCCGACCACAAGGCCGAAGACATCCTCTTGCTGGACATGCGCCCAGCCTCGTACGTCGCCGACTATTTCGTCCTCTGCACCGGCACAAGCGAGCGCCAGATACGCGCCCTCGCCGAGGAGATCCGCGAAGCGCTGGCCAAAGATGGGCAGAGACCGCTGCATATCGAGGGCACGGCCGAGTCGGGGTGGATTCTCATGGACTACGGTGCCGTCGTCGTGCACGTCTTCAGCCAGGAAGAGCGGGCCTACTACGGGCTGGACCGCCTCTGGCGCGAGGCGATCCCTTTGCTGCACATGCAGTAGAGCGGCCCCGGGGCCGCTACATGTCCCACTTGCCGCAGCGGCCGCCCCAGCGGGCCAGTATCTCGCGGGCCATCTTGATCTGCACGATTTCGCACAGGTTCGAGCAGCCCCGGCACTCGAAGGAGGAGGTTGTATACTCCTCTTCGCTCACGCCAAAGCCCTTGAATCGTGACTGGCCGCCGTTGAGCTGAGCGTGCTCGTGAGCCAGCAGGGCGGCGCCCATCGCGCCCATGATGTGGTTGTGCGGCGGCACGATTATCTCCGTCTTCAGCTCGCTCTCGAAGGCACGCACCATCCCCCTGTTGGCCGCCACTCCCCCCTGAAAGACGATCGGCGCTAGGATCTCCTTGCCGAGGGCCAAGTTGTTCAGGTAGTTGCGCACCAGCGCCTGGCACAGCCCGTAGAGGATGTCCTCCACGCGGTGACCCATCTGCTGCTTGTGGATCATGTCCGACTCGGCGAAGACCGTGCAGCGCCCGGCGATGCGCACGGGCGTCTCCGAGAGCAGGGCCCGCGGCCCGAACTCGTCTATGTCCATACTCAGGCGCGAGGCTTGCTGGTCAAGGAACGAGCCAGTCCCCGCGGCGCAGACGGTGTTCATCGCAAAATCGGTGACAATGCCGTCACGGATGATGATGATCTTGGAGTCCTGCCCGCCGATTTCGAGCACCGTCTGCACGTCGGGCTCGTAGTGGGCCGCCGCCACCGAGTGGGCGGTGATCTCGTTCTTCACCACGTCGGCGCCGACGATCACGCCCGCCAGGTAGCGGGCGCTGCCGGTGGTGCCGACGCCTTCGACGCTCGTCCCGGCCGGCGCCAACTCCGCGATCTGGCGCAGCCCTTGCTGGATCACCTGAATCGGCCGACCGGCCGTGCGTCCATAGGCGCTGGTGATCAAGTCGTCGTTCTCATCCAAGAGGGCCAGCTTTGTCGTCACCGACCCCACATCTATGCCAAGGTAAGCTTCCATTTGCTAGTCCCTTTCCCCCACTGCTGCCTGCTGTCCGCGCGGCGACCCGTACTTGCGCCGGCCGAGCATGTCGACGAAGGCCTCCAGCCTCGTCACGAGCCCCGCTTCGCCCGTGTGTTCGTCGATAGTGATGTTGAGCAGAGGCCTGGCGCCCGATTCCTTGGCCGCCCGCTGGACGATGGTCAGCATCACCGAGTCCGGGCCGCAGGCGAAAGAGACCACGGTGATCACACCGTCGACGCCGGCCCAGAGGTAGTGGCCCGCCGCCCCCACGACCTCGTCCTCGAAGGTCCAATAGGGCTTTCCTACCAAGCGCTCGGTGCCCTTCGCCAACTCAGCCTCCGAGGCCATCTCGGCCACGACGACCTCAAGCCCCCAGGACCGCAGGCGGTTCAACAGGTTGTGCGTTATGTAACCGTCGTATACGTTGTAGGGATGGCCGACGATGGCCACCCGCAAGGGCCAGCGCAGGTCGTAACTGTAGCAGGTCGAGCGGCCGATGCCCTCGACGACCTCGCGCTCGCCATACATCTTCTCGATCGCCTCCGGCGGTGTAAGGCCTGTCACCATGAGGGCCCGGTACTCCGTGTCGACGGCCAAGGCCCGGTCGCGGGCCCGCTTGATGCGCAAGGGATTGCGTGTGAAGCGACTGCCCAACTTGTGCAGCTGGTGTATCACCGCCCCCCGGCCCAGGTTGACGTCGATGTCGATCGTCAGCACCTCCGGCCGCTCCCGCAGTGTGCCCTGCACGAGGTCCGGCAGGCCCAGAAACTTCGAGCAGTTGTACACGTTCTGCTCGAGGCTGCGGATCGCCGGCACGAAGGCCAGGTCGGCCTTGCCGTAGAGGTCCAAGACATGGCCGCAGAAGACCTTCGTAGGCAGGCACGTCTCCGACACCAGGTGCGACGAGCCAGCGGCCAGCAGGCCCTTCGTCGTCGGCGCCGAGACGACCACCTGCGTCCCCAGTTCCTCGAAGAAGGTCCGCCACATCGGATAGTATTGGTAATATAGCAACGCGCGGGGAATACCGACGGTTGGCATCTATGATCCCTTTCTGGCCACGAAAATCATGCGCTCGCTGTCCGAGGTGAACTCGTCCAGGTCATAGCTTCCATAGAGGCCCTCGACAATAAAGCCAACGCGCTCCAAGAGCAGCTGCATCTCGAAACGGTGGAGGTAGCGAATCGTAAACGAAGCGACGGTGCGAGCGGTCCGCCCATCCGAATCAACTTCGTCGTACACGTAGGTGGTCTCCAGCGTCTGCTCCGCCTGGTCCAGATGGCGGCTAGACGTCTTCAGCACCGTGCGCCCGGGCCCTTCCAGGCGCCAGGTCGCATCGTGCACCAGGCGGCCGTCCGCTTCCTGGAGAAGAGCGATGTCCGCGTGGAAGAGGTCGAGGATCAGGAGGCCCCCTTCCCGCAGGTGTTGCCAGGCCACCGCGAGCGCTCGCAACTGGTCGGCCTGGCTGGGGAGGTGCATGAAAGTGTTGATCGCCCAGAAGGACAGGGCGAACCGCTCGCTCAAAGCGAGGTCGCGGGCGTCGCCCCGAATGAGCCTAACTCGTGAAGCCAGCGCCGGCCGGGCGGCCACCTTCGCGGCCGCCTGTGCGAGCATGGCCGCGGAGACATCGACCCCCGTCACCTCGTGGCCCGCCTCGGCCAGCGCCATCAGCGCCCGCCCGGTCCCGCACCCGACCTCGAGCACCGGGGAACCGGTCCTGCCGGCGAACCCCAGGTAGAGAGGCAGGTCTTCCGCGTACTCTCCGTGCTCGAGGTCGTAGTAGTGCGCCAGCAGGTCGAAAACCCGGTCGTTCATCCGGACCGACCTACGTAGAGACACTGCACGCAAGCGAAGACCACCAGGCTGATCAGGGCCGTCGCGGCGGTCAGTTCGCCACTAAGACGAAGGAGGACCCCGGTCATCACCAGACCCGACCAGAGCAGGCCCTGGAAATGCGCGAAGAGCCGCCTCACCTCGGCAGGGGCCGCGGGCCACAGGCGCCCGATGAGAAGGCAGACCAGCGGCGTGACCACGGCGTAAGCGCCGACGGTCAGGAGAATCACGAAGGCCATCCTGGCCAGATTGTCGCCAGGGTCGGTATTCGACACAAGCCAGGCCAGACATCCGGCACTGGCCAAACTGGCGATCAGCAGGCGGCCATACCATAGATAACGCGTCATGGACAAACGCTCGCCTAAGGACATACCGGGGCATTATAGCGTAAACGAGAGGCCGGGTCCACATTCTTGACGCTTTCGCGGACAGGGGCATATACTGGTTATGACGGTATACTCTGTTAAGTATTGTGCGAAATGCGTGACCGACGCGCTCCCTCGTGGGGATGCGTCGCCAAGTGGTCCAGCCTGGACGCAGCGTCCTGCCCTCCAACGAAGGAGAAGGCCTTTGTCCCAGATCACGGCCACCGATAATGCCCATAACCTGCTCGTGAGTCTGCTCGACATCTCGCGCGGGATCGTGGGCACACATAACCTGAATAGACCAGCCCGCCGCTTGCTCGAGCTGGCTCTGAGCTCGACGGGGTTCGCCGAGGGAAACGTGTACCTGCGCAACCCCCAGCGTGGAGAACTGGTTCCGCTCGCCTGGCACGTGCCGGGCGCCGCCGCTCGACCGCTGAACATCCCACTGACGGCGGAT
>JAJZQK010000080.1 GCA_021847625.1 Chloroflexota bacterium | reverse complement strand
ATCTCAGCTGCTTCTAGCTCAAGCACAGCAGGGCCCGTACCATCCGGCCATTCGTCCCAGTCGGCCGAGCTCGCGACCACGTTGGCGACCGAGACGCCCCTCAGGGGGCACCTCGATCGCCCAGTCTGATTGCTGCCCGGCCGTTAAGCCGCCGCGTCCACGTCGATGGTGACGACCTGGGGCCGCTCGCCTTCCTCGGGCACGGGCAGTCCATCCTGAAGCAGACCTTCGATGTGGCAGCGAATGGCGTCCTTGGCCATCGCGATAGCATCTTCCAGGTCGCGTCCCTGGGTGACGATCCCCGGCAGCGCTGGTACCGTGACGGTGTGGCTGCCGTTCGCCAGTTCGGCTCTCAAAACGATCGTGTAACGGCGCCTCACCATCGCCTAGGCGGCTGTTTCCACGTCGATTACAATCGCCTGGGCAGGCTCGGTTTCCACGGGCACCGGCTCCCCGGAGTCTATCAGGTCCTCGACACAGGGACGGATCGCGTCCTTGACCGCTGCTATCGCTTCCGCGATGGTCTCGCCCTGGGTATGGCAGCCCGGGAGGGCGGGCACCTCTACCGCGTAGCCGCCCTCCGGGTCGGGGTGCAGGATGATGGTATAGCGTAGATGCCTCGTCATAGCAGTCGCTTCAGTTCCTCGGCGTCATGCCGTCCTGCTTCAGCACGCTACTAACGATTATGCCGCCACGTCCACTTTTGCCGTCTGCACCTGCACGTCATCGGGTATCGGCTCGCCCTCTTCCCGCAGCACGTCAAGGCAAAGCTCTATAGCCTCTCGCACGTTGGCCAGGGCCTCGGCCACGGTTGGCCCCTGCGAGGCACAGCCGGGCAGGGCCGGCACTACGGCAGAGTAGGCCCTCGCCTCGCCGTCCCACTCCAGGATCACTGTGTATTGGCGCATGCTCTTCCCCCTTACAGCAGCCGCCGCAGGGCCTCGCCGTCTAGGCCGGCGGCGTCGAGGATCGTTCTGAGAGTGCCCACCGCTACCACCTGGCCGGCATGCAGGGGCACCACCGGGCGTCCACGCTTAGTCGGGTGGGCCAGGATCACATGCGAGCCCCGCCGGCGCCTCTCACGCCAGCCGTCGCGCTCCAGGGCGCGCAGCAGCTCGGCGCCGGTCAGGCGCGGCAGCCGCGGGCTCACATGGCCCTCGCCGTGTTGGCCATCGTCTCGGCCTCCTTGCCGACAGTATAGCGCAGGTCAGCCCAGAAGTAGATAGACGAACCCACCGGCAACCTCGACTCCAAGACGGCCGACATTGTCTTCCAGATGTTCGAGCGCCTGGTGGCCGCCGGCAAGACGATGATAATGGTCACCCACGACCGCGACCTGGCCAAACGGGTAACCCGCACGCTGATCATCGCCGACGGCGAGATCGCGGGCCAGGTTCTGAACGGCGAGGCTGACCCGCGCCCCGTGGTCGCGGGTCAGCTGGCGCCGGATATCGAGATGCCGTCCAGCCGCCGCAACCTGCGCCTGGCGACCGCCAATGCTTAGCCCGCGCTGGCGCAAAGTCATCCGCGACCTGCTGAGCAACAAAACGCGCACTGTCCTGGTCGTGCTCTCCATCGCCATCGGCGTCTTCTCCATCGGCATGATCGGCGGTACCCAACTCATCTTGACGCAAGACATGCGCGAGGCTTTTCTCTCCATCAATCCCTCCAGTGCCCAGATCAGCACCGACCCCTTCGACGACGAACTGGAGCAGACAATCCGTAGTATGAAGGAGGTCAAGGACGCGCAGGGCCGGCGCAACCTGGGCCTGCGGGCCAGGCTGCCCAACGGCACCAGCAAGACGGTGCAGCTCAGCGCCTTCGGCAACTTCGACGACATCCGCATCAACAAGATCTTCCCCTACGCCGGGCGCTGGTCGCCCAATGACCGCGAAGTGATGCTGGAGAAGCAATCCCTGGAATACCTCGGCCTCAAGATCGGCGACACACTCACCCTGGATCTGGGCGAAGACAAAACCCGCTCCCTACGCATCATCGGCACGGCGACTGACCTCTACATCGCTCCGCCCATGTTCGTCGGCGCTGGCTACGGCTACGTCAGCCTGGGCACGCTGGAGTGGCTGGGCGCTTCGCGCAACTTCAACCAACTCGACATCGTCGTGGCCGAGAACGCCCTCGACAAGCAGCACATCCAGCAGGTTAGCCAGCTGGTGCGCGATAGGATCGAGAAGAGCGGCCGCACGGTCTACTACACTTACGTCGGCGACCCGGGCAAGCACCCGATCGACGGCACGATGCAGGCCCTCATCCTCATCCTGGGCGCTCTGGGTGTGATCGCCCTACTGCTGAGCGGCTTCCTGGTCGTCAACACGGTCACGGCCCTGCTCACCCAGCAGACTCGCCAGATCGGCGTGATGAAGGCCGTCGGCGGTCGGGCCGGCCAGATCATGGCGATGTACTTGGTCATGGTCTTCACCTACGGCCTGCTGGCCCTGCTGGTGGGTATTCCCCTGGGCGCTCTGGGCGGCAGTTGGATGGGCGGTTTCATCGCTCGCCTGGTGGGCTTCGACGTGGTTAGCATCCGGCCCTCGCGTCAGGTCCTGCTACTCGAGGTGGCCGTGGGCCTGGCAGTGCCGCTGCTCGCCGCCCTCTGGCCAGTGTTCAGCGGCACCCGCATCAGCGCCCGCGAGGCGATGAGCACCTTCAACGTGGGCAAGGGCGGCTACGGTCGCGGCTTCATCGACCGACTGCTGGAGCGCGTGCGCGGTCTCTCTCGGCCGCTGCTCCTCTCCCTGCGCAACACCTTCCGCCGCAAGGGTCGGTTGGCGCTCACCCTGCTCACCCTTACCCTAGGCGGGGCCACCTTCATGGCCATCTTCAGCGTGCGCGAGTCGACGGTGGTCAGCCTCGACGACGCGCTGAGCTACTTCGCCTACGACTACTCGATCAACCTGAACAAGTACTACCGCGCCGACTTCCTAGTCGCCGAGGCCCAGCGGGTCCCCGGCGTGGTCAGGGCCGAGACGATAGACGAAGCTTCTATGCGGCCGGTGCGCGCCGACGGTAGCGAGGGGGAAACGCTGTTTATGTTGTCTGTCCTCCCTGATACCGAGCTGATCCACCCCAACCTGATCGCCGGTCGCTGGCTGCTGCCGAAAGACGAAAACGCCGTCGTGCTTAACACGGCCGTGACGGACACGGAGCCTAACGTCCAGGTCGGCGACGACATCGTGCTCAAGGGCGGCGACCGCGAAACCACCTGGAAGGTGGTAGGCATCGCCCGCAGTGTGATGACCGGCGCCGTGGCCTACGCCAACCGGCCCTACTTCGAACAGGAAATGCGCACGGGCAGCCGTGCCGCCGCCCTCTGGGTGGTGACCGAGCGGCACGACCCGGCCGGTCGCGCGGCCACGCTCGATGCCCTCAAGGATCACTTCAAATCGCTTGGCGTGCGCGTCGTCTCCTCGCAATCGATGGCCGAGCAGCGCGAACTGATCCAGGGTCAATTCGACATAATCATCGTCTTCTTGCTGGTGATGGCCGCGCTGATGGCCGTCGTCGGCGGGCTGGGGCTGGCCGGGACGATGAGCCTCAACGTGCTGGAGCGCACCCGCGAGATCGGCGTGATGCGGGCCATCGGCGCCTCCGACGGCTCGGTGCGGCAGATCTTCATCGTCGAGGGCATCCTGATCGGCGTCCTCAGCTGGTTCGTCGGGGCCTTCTTGGCCCTGCCCATCAGTCAGACGCTCAGCTACTCGGTGGGGATGTCGTTCATCAACGCGCCCCTGACCTATGCCTACTCCTGGGGCGGCGTGGCCATCTGGCTGGTGACCGTCATCATCCTGGCGGCGCTGGCCAGCGTGCTGCCCGCCCGCGGCGCCTCTCGCCTCAGCGTGCGCGAGGTTCTGGCCTATGAGTAGGCGACCCAACCGCGGGAGAGGGCTGGCCAAGAGTCCCGGGTCCCGCACTGGCCGCGGGGAGAGTTGGATCGTCCTCTGGACGCGGGCCGCTCGTTTGTAAGGGAGATGGCACAGGGCCTTCCCGCAACTCCTTGCAAACGCGCTGCCCCAATGTCATGCTAAGACTGGACCACCAAGGCTAGCGGTAGGCCGGTCACCCAGGGAGGTAAGGTTCGATGAGGAAATGGATTATCGGTATCATCGCCGTCATCGTGATCGGTGGGGGCGCCTACGCCTACAGCACCGGCGCCCTCGGCCAGGCGGCCCAGGCGCCCAAGACCGCCACGCCCATGGCCGCGGTGGAGTCGAGCCACGAGGTCGTCACCGACGGCAAGGTCGTGCCTGCCCGCGGCTCGGGCCTCGGCCTGGCCAGCAGCGGCATTGTGGCTAAGATACTCGTGGCCGAGGGCGACTCCGTGCAGACCGGCCAGACCATCCTTCAGCTCGATAACGCCCCCCAGTCGGCCGCTTTGGCCCAGGCCCAGGCCAGCCTCAAGCGCGCCCAGGCGGGCCTCGACCAGGCTAAGGCCGGCGCCCGCGAGCAGGAGATCGCCTCCGCCAAGGCTGGCGTAGACGTTGCCCAAGCCCAGTTGAACCGCGTGCAACAGGGCGCCCGCCCGGACGAAATCGCCGCCGCCGAGTCGGCCGTCACCGCCGCCGAGGCCAGCCTCGAGAAGGTCAAGGAAGGGCCCGACGAGAGCCAGATCATCACGGCCAAAGCCAACCTGGCCAACGCCGAGGCGGCCTTGAAGAACGCCCAGGGCAACTACGACAAGATCGCCAACTACGCCGAGGCCCCGATGCTGCCGCAGTCGTTGGCCCTCGAGCAGGCCACCAACAACTACCATGCCGCCAAGTCGCAGCTGGATACTCTCCTTAGCCAGCCGACCGCGGCCGCCATTGCCTCCGCCGAAGCCGCCCTGCGGCAGGCCCAGGCCGCCCGCGACAAGGTCAAGGCCGGCGCTACCGGCGCCGACGTAGCCGCCGCCGAGGCGCAGTTGCGCCAGGCGCAGGCCCAGCTGGCGTTGGTGCAGGCTGGCGCTCGCCCCGAGACGGTCGCCGCCGCCGATGCCGACGTGGCCGTGGCCCAGTCCGCGGTCGACCAGGCCAAGGTGGCCCTCAACCAGACCGAGCTCAAGGCGCCCTTCGCCGGCGTCGTGGCTTCCCTGAATATCAACGTCGGCGAGCAAGTGGTGCCGGGCAACCCGGTCGCCAACCTGGCGGATACCTCCCTCTGGCAAATCGAGACTACCGACCTGACCGAGCTGATGGTCAACAACGTCAAGGTGGGCGATAAGGCGACGATGAGCTTCGACGCCATCCCGGACTTGAAGCTGACCGGCCAGGTGGTCAAGATCAAGCAGCTGGGCCAGACCAAGCAGGGCGACATCATCTACACGGCCACCATCAAGCCCGACCAGAACGAGCCGCGCCTGCGCTGGAACATGACTGCCTCGGTGACCATCGAGACCGGTAAGTAGCTGCCATTCCGGCGACCCGCGACCAGAAGGGCCCGTTGAGCGTGATGCCAACGGGCCCTCTTCGTCATTTCAAGGCCCTAACCGGGCCGAAGTATCCGTGATGGCCCTTACCGAGCCCAGGCCGTCCACGTGGTAGACGAGCCTGCTGCCGTCCGCGGCGACGGCGTAGACCAGGCCGAGGCCCCAGACGTACTTGCGGCTGCCGTCCTCCAGCACCACTGGCAGAGCGCAAGTAAGGACTGCGGATTGCCTATTGACTACGGATCCTTTGCGGCAGTAATCTGGACAAGAAGGAAATCTATGGCCAACAAACCAACCAAGGTGAGCCGGGATGTCAAACAGGCCAAGGTTTGGCGACAAGTGACGACAATCACCTTTTCTGCCCAAGACCTGCTGGCTCTAACCAGATCGGTTGCTGGAGGGCAGGTGTTGCTCGGCACAACTCACCCTGTAGTCTCGCGCCTGAAGGCCGCCCTAACCAGAATGGGCCTAAGCCTGCCTCATGGTTTGTACACGACAAGATGCACTGCGCTTCGCTTGTGGGGTGGGTGGGCAGCCCGGAAATAAGGAGGCGGACGCCTTCCCCTTGACCCCTGGCGTCCGCTCGGGAAAGGAAAATAGGAAGGTAAGTGCAGACACATGCATGAATGACCATCTCAGGATCAACATCCGAGAGACTCTCCTATTCTTCGACGAGGCTCCGGCAGACAGTCGCAAACACGCGACCGCTATGGTCGCTGTGTTCGGCGAGGACCTCGGCGCTTCGCTCTTGTGTAGGCATATGGAAGAACGTGGTGATAGCGCCAGGGTCATCACACACGGCGGTACTCCGCTACAGCCGACTAACGGCACGGCGTCCGGTGACAGGCTGGATAGATGGCTGCTGGTAGAAAACGCCGGAGGCCGCACACTCTATCAGGTAGAGGTCAAGAACTGGTCCGCCCACGCCATTGGGGGGAGGGTACTTCCCATACAAGCTGACCAACGGTTGCTCCGCGAATACCGCCTCGAGAGATGGCAAAGAGAATGGGACGCCGATCGAGACACCTTCCGCCACCCTGCTGTTGCGAAGGTATTCGCCAGGATGAAACCTCCTAAGCATATGGATGCTGAAGAAGTCCAGCCCCTTGTGTGTTATTGGTGGTCGATCCATCCTAGCGGTGCTGACCAGCCGCTATTCTGGCACCCCCTCCGCCGCGAGGTCAACGGTTTCACGGGGGCGTGGGTCTTCTCGATGTCTAGCTACCTCCGGTCGTTGAAAACGCCGGAGATTGTGCTGGAGATGCCATCTGCCTCCCACCGCATTAGATGGCCGTGCAGAATGATCGCCAGCATTGATAACGGCATCTGACCTGTTGGCTGAGCGCACCTGAAAACGACACGTTGCACCGCCAACAGCCGATCTGCTTCCTATTCAACGTCGGGCTTCATTGAAGATGGCGGAGTGCCTCTGGTGGGCTGGTCCAGCCATAGGTCAGTGAGGGCCGGACCGGGAGGCAGCTAGCCTGCCTCCCTGCCTGTATATTCTGGCCGGCTTACCTCACAGTGCCCTTTGTCGCCCTTGAGCCCGCAATTCTGGACGATCCACAGGCCAAGCATTGCTCCTTGACAGAAAGTAAGGCATATGATAGTATGGCCTTACCTATGAATGAATACCTTACTTCTGGAGCAGCTATGAGGGAGATCATCTCCACCATCACGAGCAAGGGCCAGGTGACGATTCCGGCCGAGGTGCGCCGGCACCTGGGGCTCAAGAAGAGCGACAAGATCTCTTTCGTCATCGAAGGGGAAGGGGAGGTTCGCCTGACAGCCCCGCGTTATCCCAGCGTCGCCTCGCTGCGTGGTACTGCTGGTTCGCTCAAGAGGCCGCTATCCTGGTCCAAGATGCGCGAGATCGCCCGCGAGGATCGCTTAGGGGCGAAGTACGAAAGAGAACAATGAGCGAGCCCTTTGTCGATACCGATGTCCTGATTCGCCTCCTCACTGGAGATGACCCTAAGAAGCAGGCCGAGGCGGCAGCGCTTTTTGAGGCTGTCGAAGCGGGCGAATTGACACTGGTCGCACCCGATACGGTCATCGCTGATGCTGTCTACGTGCTCTCCTCGCCCCGTCTGTATAACCAAGCTCGCGCCGACGTGGCGGCGATGCTCTCCCGACTGCTGCGCCTGCCAGGCTTTAAAGTAGAGAACCGCGCCGCTGTGCTGCGGGCGCTCGATCTGTATGCCACCACCAAGATCGACTTCGGCGACGCCTTGCTCGTCGCCTCGATGGCACAGCGTGGTTCCGCAATCCTCTACTCATACGATGCCGACTTTGATCGCATCCCCATTGTTACTCGTCGCTCCCCAGGCGCTTCCCCGTCGGCTGAGTAACCGGATGGTCTTAACCAGGCAGCTCTTGGCTGACTACTGAGTCTCGGAATGGCGAGGCCGCTTGGCGGCCAAGGTGATGCTCCGGAGTGCGGTGACTAAATCCGTCCTCGGAATACTCCGAAGAATGCCGGTGAACATACGATCCCATTCCAAGTAGTGCTGTACAAGTTGGGTACGGTCGCCAACGATACTAAGCTCCGGGGCATCCACCTCACCGTCTATCAAAAGTGCGCCACCACCAAGCGCAAGATATGTCTTCTTGACGCAGCCAACGGTTAGAGAAAAGTAGGCTAGAGACGAATGCTGCAGCGAGGCGGAGTCACCCCGAGGGTCAGCGTATGAAGTGTGGGCCACGACCTTATTGCGGTAGAATCGGTACCTCTTGATCTCATCATCGCGCTGGGCAACAAGAGACTTCCCGTTGTCACACGGCACGAGTCCCTTGAACCCCATCTCGATGAGCGACTTAATGAAAGCGCGATAGCTTGTTCGTAGTACCCCATCGATGGTGCAGACGGCGGATACACAGGAGATCATTCTGGACAGAAAGCGAATGCGCAAGGCCTGCCACGCGCCATAATCAAATGCTCTGGATCCGCCACCAGTTAGGAAGGAAACCATTCTTCCATAGCCGGACCGTTGGTAGTCAGTGAGCTCTTCCTGATAAAGGTAATCAAGAACCTCTGTTCCGACTTTGACAGCGCCGAATCCCACGGGGAAGGAAATCGGAATGTCTCCCTCGATCTTGACCATTACGTGTGTCATAAGGTCTTCAAACAATGCCTGTTGTCTCTCCTCTCCACCAATAGTTTACCCTCCTCGATAGTCCAGCTTCTGGCGTGAGACGAATGACAAGTTGAACCCGAGGCAAGAACCGGCAGGCGTAGTCCTGAGCGGTCTTGCGATAACCTCCTGCGTCTGGATGACCTGCCGCGTAGCCGGCGGCGATGGCGTTGTCCCACATCACGAAGAGGTCAGGGTGAATGACGTGGAGGATCTTCGAAGCACCGGTCGATTCGTAGCGACGGCCGCAAGTAGCTACAGTCTGAAAGATGCGCTCGATGACAGCGCCCACCGTCTCGGAATCATTGCACTGCCGTCCGAGCTCCACGCGGAGGCAGGTCTCGTTGCCAAGCGCACATAGATCAGGCATGACCTGCCGAAGCCCCGCTAACAGCTCTTCGGGGCTGGACTGATAGTGCGTTCTCCACTGATTGACGAACTCAATGACTCGATGCACTCGCCCTATATCGAGGCCCTCCGGATCATCCAGCAGCGGCGACGGACAATCCCGGAAGTAGCTATCATAATGCCAGCCCAGGGGCTCCCCCGTATGGAAGACGCGCGAGCCAAGGAGAATAGCGTCGTACAACATCGTTTACCTTCCTCGCCACTTGCCTTTGCAGCGGGCTTCGAGGGAGGCAAGGGGATGACCCGGTCAAGATTCGGCTCGGGCCATCCCTACCACGCGCGAGACGCTACAGTGAAGACGCCCGAGCACTTCTTGTCCCACATCTGCTAACGTGGAAACGTGAGCAGACAGACGGGCGGTACATCAAGCGACCTTCTCTTTGACCTCGCTCTTCTCGACCTGAGTGCCCTCTCCCCACTGACTTAGCGAGCCGAAGGACCACGTTACGCCATCGCAGCAGGTGATGCTTACTTGTGACTCCTGTTGCTTATTGTTCCTGACGTATGCAGTCAAAGCCTCGCGTGCTATCTGTGAGATTGTCTTACCGGATGCGCGGCTGAGCGACTCCAGTTCCGCGACCTCCGCGCTCGTGAGCCGCACAGACACGACCGCCGTCCCGCTGGCACGTTTTGATGCCGCAAGCGACGTTACATCCTCGCCCAGAACGAAAGCCTCATTCTCGTCATTCATTGTACACTCTCCAAGTATCGTTGTCGGTGTATGTCGCCTAATCTGTGTCCATCT
>JAJZQK010000079.1 GCA_021847625.1 Chloroflexota bacterium | reverse complement strand
CTGGGGGGCGTTCCTCGTCGACCCGCAATGGCTGCCCAGCGATTTTGACGCCCTGATCAGCTACGTGCGCGGGCTCAAGATTACCTTCCCGCAGTTCACGGTGCTGACGCCCCTTCCCGGCACCGACCTCTTCCGCGAGAAGGTCCACGAGCTGGCGACCAACAACTTCGCCAACTTCGACTTCTTGCACACCGTGCTGCCGACCAAGCTCCCGCTGGACGAGTTCTACGAGAACATGGCTCGTCTCTACGCCAACACGACGTTGAGCCTCTCGGAGTTGCGGGAGAAGATCAGGCGAGGCAACATCCCGATGAATCAGTTGCGTAGCCTGCACGGGCTCATGGCGGAGCTCACGAATCCCAAGGCTTATATGACCGGGGGCTAGTAGGCGCCGATATACCAGTTGATGATTAGGTCGCCGTAAAGGATGGCCAGCATGCCGCCGATGCTGAGGGCGGTGCCATAGGGCATGACGTCCTGCTTGCCCTTGCGCCCCGTGATCAGCACGGCGGTGGCCGCGACCGCCCCTAGCAGGATCCCCAGAACGACCGCCACCACCGCCCGCGGCAAGCCGGCCATCAGGCCGATCACTATCGCCAGCTTCACGTCGCCCATTCCCAGAGCATCCCCGCGCCGGTAGATCAACACGGCCAGCAGGTAGAGAACCACGAACAGGCCGCCATAGGCCAGGCCTCCCAAGGCGGATACCAGCAGACTCATGCCCGGCGTGATCGCCGCCAGGACGAAGCCGAGAACGGCCGCGGGATAGGTGACCGTGTTCAGGATCAGCCGGTGGCGGAGGTCGATCATGAAGATGACGACGAGGATGGCCGTGAACAACGACGAGGTGACCAGTTCGACGCTGAGGCCAAAACGGAGGTAGGCCAGGGCAAAGAGCGCCGCCGTCGCCAGCTCCACCAGGGGGTAGCGCCAGGGGATCGGCTTACCGCAATAGCGGCAGCGCCCCCGTTGGAGAAAGAAGCCCAGGAGGGGAAGGGCGTCGGCGACGGCCAGCTCGTGCCCGCAGGTGTGGCAATGGAGAGGGGCGGCCCGCGGGCCGCCCCTGTATGGTAGACGCGAGATCAGAACGTTAAGCAGACCGCCGACAACCAGCCCTAGCCCTATCCACAACACCAACACGGCGAGGCTCCTCGCACCCTATCGAACGGCTCCTACCACACCCACAATGTCCGCCAGCGCTGCACCCAGGCCGGGTTGGAGGCAAACCAGACATGCAGCGTCCGCAGCACGGTGCGCGTGACCGTCACGGCCGTGAACATGCTGACGACGACGCCGATGGCCAGCGTGAGGGCAAAGCCGCGAATCACGCTCGCCCCGAAGCTAGTACCGAACCAGAAGAGGATGCCGCACGTGATGAGCGTGGAGATGTTGGAGTCGCGAATCGAGGTCCAGGCCCGGTTGAACCCGGCCTCGATGGCGGCGCCCACGCTCTGGCCGGAGCGCAGCTCCTCCTTGGTACGTTCAAAGATTAGGATATTCGCATCCACGGCCATGCCGATCGATAAGATGAAGCCCGCGATGCCCGCCAGGGTCAGGGTGACCGGGATCAACTTGAAGGCGGCGAAGACGATGGCGGTGTAGGCCATCAGCACGACCACCGCGATGAGACCGGGGAACCTATAGTAGCTGAGCATAAAGAACGCGACGATGGCCAGGCCGATGCCGCCGGCAATTAGGCTCTTGGCAACCGAATCCTCGCCGAGCGTCGGGCCGATGGTGCGGTTCTCGACTACCTTCAAGGGAACGGGCAGCGCGCCGTACTTGAGTTGGAGCACGATCGCCTTGGCTTCGTCCAACGAGAAGCGGCCCTCGATGATTCCCTCGCCCTGGGTAATGGCGCTGTTGATTCGGGGCGAGGAGAGCACGGTCTTATCCATCGTGATCGTCAGGTAGCGCCAGACGTTGGCGGACGTGAAATCGGCGAACTTCTTGGCGCCGTCCGACGTCAGCGAGAAGTAGATGTACGGCTGACCATACTCGTCGAAGCGAACATCGGCGCTCTTCAGGTCTTTGCCGGTCAATACCGTCTGGTAGACAGTGGGGGACTGCGGCGTCTGCTGGGCAGGGCTGGCAGGATTGGTGCTGCCTGCTGCCGGCGTGGCGGACGTTCCCCCCGTGGCGCCCGGCGTGCCGGTTGCGCCGGCCGTGGGCGTGGTCTCCGCCGTGGGCGTGGCAACGGCTGTCGGAGTCTGGTCGGCCGAGGGCGTCGCGGTGGACGAGGGCTGCTGTCCTGCTTGCGTTTCGGTCGGTCTGCCGAGCGAGGTCGTGACGACTGTGCCGTCGGCCAGCGAGGTATCACCCGTGTCAATGAACTCCAGAAGGCCCGTGCCCTTGAAGGCGGCAATGGCCTCTTCTGGGTTCTTAATGCCTGGCAGTTCCACGAGAATGCGGTTTGTATCTGACTGCAGCTGGATCAGGGGCTCGGAGACACCCAATCCATTGATGCGGTTATCGATGATCGCCTTGGCGGCTGCCAGGGCATCAGGGTCAACCTTCGTGCCCTGGGGAACGTCGGCCTGCAGGGTGACCTGCATGCCTCCCTGGAGGTCGAGGCCCCTGTGTACATAGATGTCTCGATCTATCTTCAGGCCACCCAGGACGATGTGAATGCCTGGGTTGTCGGGCAAGGCCACCCAGGCGGCGATGGCGACGAAGAAGGCTATGGCGGCGAGCATCCAGTAGTTTGTTCTCACAGGTCCTCGCGATCAAAAGGGATAGCTCCCTAAAGTGGTCCTGGCTGACCTTCTGTAGGCAACCTGCGAGATTATATTCCATCGCGGAGGGGGTGTCAAACCTACCCGGGCAGATTCTCGATCGCCACCGGCTCGACCGCCGTGGCCAATTCGAAGCCGAAAACCTTGCCGTAGAAGTACAGCTCGGCGTCTAGGGAGCGCTTGATGTTCTCCGCCCGGCGAAAGCCGTGTTGCTCGCCCGGGAAAGGGAGATAGGCGACGGGAATCCTTTTTTGGCGTAGCGCATTCACCATCAGCTCGGTCTGGTTGGGGGGGACCACCTGGTCCTCCAGCCCCTGGAAGAAGATGACCGGGCAGGACAGGCGGTAGACGAAGTTGATCGGCGAGCGGGCCAGGTACTCGTCGCGTCGTTCCGGATACGGGCCGATAAGGGAGTCCAGATAACGAGACTCGAACTTGTGCGTATCCTTGGCGAGGGCCTCCAAGTCGCTGACGCCATAGTAGCTGGCACCGGCGTTGAAGACGTCGCGGAACGTGAGCGCGCAGAGCGTGGTGTAGCCACCCGCGCTGCCCCCGGAGATCGCCATGCGTTCGCGATCGATCTCGCCCTCTTTCATCAGATGGAGCGCCCCGTTGACGCAGTCCTCGACGTCGAGGATTCCCCACTGGCCGTTCAGGCGTTGGCGGTATTCGCGACCGTAGCCGGTGCTGCCGCCGTAGTTCACGTCGAGGACGGCGATGCCCCGGCTGGTCCAGTACTGGATGTCCAGCCGGAAATTCGGGCTGGTTGCCGCTGTGGGGCCGCCGTGGCTCTTCACAAGCAATGGCGGTCGCTCGCCTGCCGGCCCCTCGTAGTCGCGATTGCGGGGCCGGTAGAAGAAGGCGTAGGCCATGCGCCCCTCCTCTGTAGGGAACTCTATCGGCCGGGCCAGCGATAGGTAGCCTTGATCGATCTCGACCTCGCTGGACCGACGCAGCGTCGTAATCTCTTTGGAGGCGAGGTCGAGGCGGACCACCGCCGATGGCTCGTTCGAAGAGCCACCGACAAAGGCCGCGAAGCCCGGGCCCACCTGCAGGTTGGCGGCGACGGTGGAGTAGGAGACGGGAATGGCCTCGAGCGCCCCCGTCTCCGTGTTGAGGGTCGCCAGGTGGGATATCCCGCGCTCGCCATAGGTGCAGATGAGCGACTCCTCCGAGATGACGCCATACGTGGATAGCCCGAACACCCAATGGGGAACGCCGAACTCGGCCGCCATCTCATGGAGCGGCTCACTCCGGCCGTCGCGCCACCTGTAGAGATTCCACCAGCCCGTGCGGTCGGAAATGAAGTAGAGCGTGCCCTCGGGCGACCACATCGGCTGCTGCACCGACTCGCGTTCGCCGCCGGCCACGCGCTGCGGCGAGCCGATGGTGCCGTCGGGCAGCACCTCGCCGACCCAGAGTTCGCTCGCGTCCCACGGCATGTGGGGGTGATGCCAGGTGACCCAGGCCAACCGGTCGCCGATGTGGTTCAGGCGGGGTGATGAGTAGAAGTCGCCGCCGGACACGAGCACCTGGTCGCTATCGCCGCCTTCCAATGCGAGGCCGACCAGCGTGTTGGTCGGCTCGTGGCCGGCGACCGCGTAATCCTCGCGGACGCAGATCAGGCGCTGCCGGGAGCGGTCAATTGCCAGGTCGGCGTAGCGCATGGCGCCCTCGGGCGTCAATGGTTGGGGGGCCACGCCGGGTGCCTGCTGATACAGCCGTTGGTCGGCGAAATCGGCAAAGTAGACGATGCCTTCTGAGACCGTGAAGGCGCCGCCGCCGTACTCGTGGACGCGCGTGCGGACGTTGAAGGGCGCGGGCGTGACGTCGGCCGTGTCGCCTGCCGCCGTACGCCGGACGACCACGCTGCGCCCGCCCTCCCAAGGGCGTGCCTCGAGCCAGTAGATGTCCTGTCCGTCGATCTTGATTTCGCCAAGGCCGAGGGCCTTGGAGACAATCAGGTCCGAGGTTATCGGCGACTCCCAGGAGCCGTACGGCGCCACCTTTGGTCCGGCCATGGTCATCCCTCCTTCGCCCGCCGCAAGTTATCCAATCGGGCAATCACATCATGGTCCATTGTACCAGATGAGGCCGGTTATCTTCGTGGTAGGCGGGCGGCTGCCCGTAGCGATTCGGCGTAGGTGCGAAGGTGTTCCTGGCGGCGCTGCGGGCTTGCCGCGTCGATGGCGCCGATGATGGCGCTGCCGACGACCGCGCCGTCGGCCACCTTCGCCACGCTCTTGATATGCTCCGGGCGGGACAGGCCAAAGCCCACGGCCAGGGGCAGCGACGTGTGCTCGCGCACGCGGCCGAGAAACTCCGGTAACTGGGCCGAAAGGGTCGCCCGCGCCCCCGTCACGCCGGCCAACGAAACGCAGTAGATGAACCCCGTCGCGTCGCGGCACACCGCCTCCATGCGCGTGGCGTCACTGGTAGGGGCCAGCATGCCGATGTAGTCCATTCCTCGCGGGGCGAGTACCGCTTGCAGGTCGGCTGCCTCCTCAGAGGGCAGGTCTGGCACGATGAAGCCCTGGACGCCCGCTTCGTCCGCCTCCGCCGCCAAGCGGTCGAGGCCATAGCGGAAGAAGGGATTGTAGTAGCCCATGAGTACAATCGGCACCGGCAATCTGGCGCCAAGCTCGGCGGTGATTTCCAGCGAACGCCGGACGTTCATGCCGTTGGCCAGGGCCGTCTGGCTGGCCCTCTGGATGGTCGGTCCGTCGGCCAGCGGGTCGGAGAAGGGCACGCCGAGCTCGACGATGTCGAAGCCGCCGCTCACGATCGCCTCCACCAGCGGCACGGTGTCGGCGGGCGTAGGGTAGCCGGCGGTCAGATAGCCCAGTAGCGCCAGGCGTCCCTCGGCCCGGCAGCGGTGGAAGGTTGCTTCGATGCTGCTCATAGCCCCACCCCCAGCGCTGCCGCCACGGTGTGCATGTCCTTGTCCCCGCGGCCGGAAAGGTTGATGAGAACGGTCTGGCTAGGCTCAAGTTCGCCCGCCAGACTGGCGCCGTAGGCGACGGCGTGGGCCGACTCGAGGGCAGGGATGATCCCCTAGCTCTCGCACAGCAGGCGGAAACCGGCCAGGGCGTCCTCGTCGCTCACTGCCACGTACCGCGCGCGTCCGCTTTCATATAGTGAGGCGTGCTCCGGTCCGACGCCCGGGTAGTCGAGCCCGGCGGAGACGCTATGGGTAGCGGCTACCTGCCCGTCCTCGTCCTGGAGCAGGTAAGACCGCGCCCCGTGGAGGATGCCCTCGCTCCCCAGGCAGAGCGTGGCGGCGTGCTCGCCGAGGGCTGTGCCCCGGCCGGCCGCTTCCACGCCGACCAGGCGGACAGAGCGGTCGGCGAGGAAAGGATGCCATCTGCCCATGGCGTTGCTGCCCCCGCCCACGCAGGCGACGACGTAATCCGGCAGCTGGCCGACGTCCTCGATCATCTGCCGGCGGGCCTCCTGGCCGATCACGGCCTGGAAGTCGCGGACGATGGTCGGGTAGGGATGCGGGCCGACGACGGAACCGATCATGTAGTGCGTATCGGCGACGTTGGTCACCCAGTCGCGAATGGCCTCGTTGATTGCGTCCTTGAGCGTTTGGCTTCCCGAGCGCACCGATCGTACTTCGGCGCCCAGGAGTTTCATGCGGAAGACGTTGAGCGACTGGCGCTCGATGTCCTCCTGACCCATGTACACCGTGCACTGAAGCTGCAGCATCGCGCAGACGGTGGCGGCGGCTACCCCATGCTGGCCCGCCCCGGTCTCGGCGATGACCCGTCGTTTGCCGATTCGACGGGCCAACAAACCCTGGCCGAGGGCATTGTTGATCTTGTGGGCGCCGGTGTGGGCCAGGTCCTCCCGCTTGAGGTAGATTCTGGCCCTGCCCAGACGCTCGCTCAGCCTGGCGGCGTGGTACAGCGGGGTTGGCCGTCCCACGTAATCGCGGGCTAGCTGGCCAATCTCGCGGGCGAACTCCCCGTCGGCGCAGGCCTCCTCGTAGGCCTCCGCTAGCTCGGTCAGAGCCGGCTGAAGGGTCTCCGGGACGTAACGCCCGCCAAAGCGGCCAAAATGGCCTTCTGTGTCGATTTCAGTGGCAGTTTGCGTCCTACTTGACGGCAAGACTGGTGTCTCCTTCCTCGATCGTAGTGGAAACGGCCACCGTGCGGAGGGCGGATCCCGCACGCTTGGCCTGCTGGACGAACGCTGTGATTTTGGCCGGGTCCTTCCTTCCCGCGGTCTCTACCCCCGAGCTCACGTCGACGCCCCAGGGGCCCACGGCCTGGATGGCCTCGGCGACGTTCGCTGGGGTCAGCCCCCCGGCGAGCAGGATCGGGCCGGCACGAGCGACCCGGGCGGCGGCCGCCCAATCGCACTTCTGCCCCGTGCCGCCGCGCTTCGTGCCCGACATGGCGTCGAGCAAGATGAGCGCGCCCGCCTGGCGGAAGGGTGCGACCTGCGCGTCGGCAAGGGAGGCCGTCGCGGGGCGGGCGACTATGGAGGGCGTCTGCAGACGTTGCACATACGCGGGGTTCTCGTGGCCACTCAGCTGAACGTAGTCGAGCCCACAGTGGGTGGCTACGGTGTCGACGAGCAGCGGGCACTCGTCGACGAAGACGCCGACCATTCTCGGCTGACGGGCCTGGGGCAGGGCCACGCGAACGGCGGCAATTATCTCTCTGGCTAGGTTGGGAGTCACCCGGCGGCGGCTGGGGGCGAAGACGAAGCCCAGCAGGTCGGCTCCTCCCGCCGCTGCCGCCAAGGCCGACCCTTCGTCCATCAGGCCGCATATCTTCACCTGCATTGCTTACCTCCCCGCGGCTGCTCGACGGCCCAGGCGCGGCACCGTGCTGAACTCCTTAACGGTTGCCAGCGTGCCACTCGCCTTGACCAGGGCCTCGCCCACTAGTATCGCGTCCGCGCCTGCCTCCGCTAGACGCTCGACGTCGGCCCGGCTGTGGACGCCGCTTTCGCACACGAGAAGGCATCCCGCGGGCACCAGCGGGGCCAGGCGTTCGCTCGTGGCCAGATCGACGTTGAAGGTCTTCAGGTCGCGGTTGTTAACGCCGACGATTTCGGCCCCGCTGGTCAGGGCTCGCGCCACCTCGGCCTCGTCGTGGGCCTCCACCAAGCAGCGCAGGCCGAGCCCCCGGGCGGTGGCGTGGAATGACCGCAACTCCTCGTCGGCTAGCGCGGCGACGATGAGCAGGATGGCGTCGGCCCCGGCTGCCCGTGCCTCGTAGACCTGGTACTCGTCGACTACGAAGTCCTTGCGCAGGGCCGGCAGTTCGACGGCCTGTCTCACCTGCGTCAGGTCAGCCAGGCTGCCGGCGAAGAAGTGTTCATCGGTCAGCACGGAGATGGCAGCGGCGCCCCCCTGCTCGTACAGTCCCGCCTGGGCGGCGGGGTCCAGGTCGGGGGCCAGCGGCCCGCGGGAGGGCGACGCGCGCTTGATCTCGGCGATTAGGGCCACCTGCTCCCGACTTAGGCTGGCGCGGAAATCGCACGGGGCGGGCGCCGCCTCGGCGCGTCGGCGCACGTCCGCCAAGGGCACCTGCCGGCGGCGGGCCGCGACCTCCTGCCTCTTGTGATCGAGAATCCGCTCTAGCATGGTACGGCTTCCCGGTGGGTGTGCTGCACGAACCGGTCGAGGAGCGCGGCGGCCTCGCCGCTGTCTATCGCCTGCGAGGCGAGGGCGACGCCCGTCTGCAGGTCGGGGGCGACGTCCCCGGCCACGAGGGCCGCGGCCGCGTTCAGCACCACCACCTGCCGGCGCGGGCCGGGCTCGCCGGCCAGGACGGAGCGGATGATCGCGGCGTTGACCTCCGGCGAGCCGCCGACAATGGCGCTGAGCGGGGAGGGCTCGAAGCCGAAGTCCTCCGGCCTCACGTCGTAGCCCCTAACGTCGCCGTCGACCACCTCGTACACGACGCTCGGCCCGCTAACCGTCAGTTCGTCGAGACCGTCGGAGCCGTGGACGACGAGCGCGTGGTGGGTCCCGAGGCGCTGGAGGGCGCGGGCCATCTTCTCGGCCAGGACCGCATCGGGTACGCCCAGCACCTGGGCGCGGGCGCCGGCCGGGTTGGTCAACGGCCCGAGGACGTTGAACACCGTGCGGAAGCCCAGCTCCCGGCGGGGACCGATGGCGTGGCGCATCGCGGGATGGAACATCGGCGCGAACATGAAGCCGAGCCCGACCTCCTCCAGGCACAGGGCCACCTCCTCGGCAGGGAGGCTCACGTTGGCGCCGAGGGCCTCCAGCACGTCGGCGCTGCCGCAGGTGCTACTCATGGCGCGGTTGCCGTGCTTGGCCACGGCCACGCCACAGGCCGCAGCGACGAAGGCAGCGGCCGTGGAGATGTTGAACGTCCCGCAGCCGTCACCTCCCGTCCCGCAGGTGTCGACGACGGTGCGGGAGGTGGCCACCGGGATCGCCCTCGCCCGCATGGTGGCGGCCAGGCCGGCTATCTCCTCGACCGTCTCTCCCTTCAAGCGCAGTACCGTGAGGAAGGCGCCCATCTGGGCGGCCGTGGCCGTGCCGGCCATGATCTCTTCCATCACCTGAGCGGCCTCGTCCTGGTCCAGCGAGGTGCCATCCACTAGCTTGATGATCGCTTCCTTAATCACTTGCCGTCCCTCCGTTAAGGAAATTGCGTAGTAGGTCTTTGCCCACGACAGTCAGGATGGATTCCGGGTGAAACTGAACGCCTTCGATTGGGTGAGTCTTGTGGCGGACGCCCATGATGAGCCCGTCGGTTGTTTCGGCGGTTACCTCCAGGCAGTCGGGCAGCGTTGCCCGATCGACTATTAGCGAGTGATAGCGCGTGGCCTCGAAAGGGGACGGCAACGTTCGGAGGACACCTTTGTCGCCGTGGTAGATGAGGGAGGTCTTGCCGTGCACCAGCTCGGCGGCCCGCACGATCCGGCCGCCGAAGGCCTCGCCGATGCACTGATGCCCGAGGCAGACGCCGAGGATCGGCACCCTCC
>JAJZQK010000078.1 GCA_021847625.1 Chloroflexota bacterium | reverse complement strand
GCCGCAGACCTTCACGTAGATCGGGTAGGCCCAGGACCGCTGGGCAGGGGCCACCGGAATGGTGAAGCACTCATCCAGCGCCATCTCCTGGATCTGGCGGGCGACTGCCTTGCGCTTGTCCTGGTCCAGCGTGGACTGCATATCCTTGCGGAGCTGGTCCCACTTGTCGGACTCGAACTCGCACCAGTTGCCTTCCTTCTTGTTGTACCAAGCCTTGGCGCCGGTCACCGTCGTCCCCGGGTCGCGGTTGGCCCGCCCATAGGTGTGAATCATCAATACTATGTCGGCTGCGTTCGTTCGGCTCGTGTAGGTGGACGGATCGACATCGCTGATCGTGGCGTCGATGTTGATCTTCTTGAGGTCGGCCTGCAGAATCTGGGCCAGGTCGCCGTCGCCATAGTTGCGCTTCGAGGAGACGAGTATCTCCGTCTGGAAGCCGCCGTCCAGCCCGGCCTCCTTCAAGAGCGACTTTGCCTTGTCCAGATCGTAGCCGATCTTGCCCTCCAGGTCCGGGAAGTAGGCCCAGGAGTGGCGCGGCCAGATCAGGCAGGTGGGCTGCACGAGCCCCTTGAGGGCCGTGTCGACAAAGCGCTGGCGGTCGATAGACCAACCTACCGCCTGGCGGGCCTTCTTGTTGGTGAACGGTTCCTTGGTCACGTTGATCGCTACGTCGTACAGTAGGGCGCCGGGCGCGCCGAGGTCTGCCACGTACTTCGGATCCTTTTTAAAGCGGGCCAGGTCGACGTAGGAGAGGTTCCAGATGGCGTCCACCGCCCCCGACTCCAGGTTGATCGCCAACGAGGCCAGATCGGGAATCGTGCGGATGATGAACTTGTCTACGTAGGGTTTGCCCTCCTCCCAGTAGTCCTTGTTCGCCACCATCGTGATGCTGTCGTTGGGCACGTACTTGTCGAGCTTGAAGGGGCCCGTGCCGATCGCCGTGTTCTTGCGGTCCTCGATCGTCTCGTAGTCGATGATGTAGAGGGTGTCCAGGATGTCGAAGACGCCGGGATTGGCCGTGTCAAAGCCCCAGCCCACCGTGTACTTGTCCGGCGTGTCCACCTTCTTGATCGTCTTGTAGAGCGTGCGCATCGTCGCCTGCGTGTCCTGCTGGGCGAACTCGACGGTCTTCTTGACGTCGTCGGAGGTGAACTCCCGCCCACTGTGGAACTTGACGCCCTCCCGCAGCTTGAAGGTCACCTGCTTACCGTCGGCGGAGAAGTCCCACTTCTCGGCCAGCTCAGGGATCGGCTTGAGGTTAGGGTCGTAGCGGACGAGGGTGTTGAAGATGCCGCGCTGATGGGCATAGTTGCCGGCGAAGAGGTCTAGGGGGTCGAACTGGGTGATCCCCGACGTCTTCGCCATCGTGAAGGTGCCACCCTTCTTGGGGCCGGCCGGCTTCGTGGGCGCCACTGTCGGCGCCTGGGTGGGTGCGGCCGTCGGCAGTTGCGGGACCTGCGGCACCTGAGCCGCGGGCTTGACGGGCGTGGGTTGGGCCGTGGCCGTGGGGGCCGCCGTGGGCGCGGGCGGGGCGGCCGGCTGGCAGGCCTGCAGCAGGCCAATGCCCGCGGCGGCGGCGCCAAGTTTCAAGAAATCGCGACGCTTAATGTAGTGCTTACCGGGATTCTCCATCGCTCACTCAGCTCCTTGTTTTGGATAAAGGCACCAAGCCTGACTGGTTCTCCCTCATTCGCGGACACGACGGATGCACCACGCCGCGTCCCTACACTCTTGCCCCGGCGGCTGGCGATTGGGTCGCCCACCGCCGACGTCTGATGCGCCAAGAGCCGATCTTACTGCCCCTACCTGCCGTTCCGCCTCCTTTCTCGCCAACTTGGCCAATGCTCGCGAGACACCCCCGTCTCTGGTCGGTCGAGCCTCGGCGACAACCGCCGGCCGCCGCAGGCGAACCTACGGACCGTGCCCCTTGTCTGGGCATGACCCCTTGGAACGCAAATGCCAGAGGACTAGCCTCTGGCAGGTGTGACGTCTTTGTGAACGCCTACGAGGTTAGCTGATGGATTCGGGTCCTAAAATCGCACCCTACCCGGGCTCGCGCCCGGGATTCACCCCGGAATTTGTGTTCCCCCGTTTCCCCGAAGGGGAATTCGGCTTGGCTGCACCGCAGCCTATTCGACTACCGCTAGTATAGGGGCGCGGAACCGTTCTGTCAAGCAGACGAAACGCTGAACTGGAATTGCACCATAAGGAAGCCTCTTCACACCGCCGGTGGGAAGGGGGCCTTTGTAGCATAGGGGCGCCCCCTCGTCATTCCCGCGCAAGCGGGAATCCAGGCTCCTGGTGCGACGGCTGGATTCCCGCTTGCGCGGGAATGACGGCTGCCTGGTAGCCGTCCCGAAGCTCAAGCCCATGCTCTTATAGTGCAATTCCAGAACGCTGAATGAAGAGGGCCGCCGATTCTACCTGTTCTTGGGGTTGGAGGCCCGGCCGGCGGTCGATCAGAAGGGGCCGATCCCCTGCAGCGCCAGGAAGATGAAGACGAAGAAGAGGAAGATGCCGAGGCGTTGGCTGAACGATGCCAGGTAGGTGAAGGCGGCCGCGCGCAGGACGCTGCCAATCTCCTTGCGCTCCTCCGGCTCGGCCAGCTCGGTCTCCTCCAGCATCGTGAGAGCCCGCGAGCTGGCGTTTAGCTCCACCGGCAGGGTGATCAGGGCGAAGATCGCAAAGGCACCCAACATCAAGGCGCCCAGCCCAATGAGGATGATGGAGCCGGTCACCAGGCCGCCGATGAAGAAGAACGGGCTCAGCAGCGCCACCCACCCCAGCCAACCGGCCAGCACCGTGCGGACGTGCATGAGGGGATAGCCGCGGAGATCCTGGACCGCGTGGCCGACCTCGTGGGCCACGACCCCCATCGCCGCCACCGACCGTTCGTTCATCACCGTCTCCGAGAGGTTCAAGGTATCCGTGCGCGGGTCGTAGTTGTCGGTGTACGGCCCGGGCACCTGGCCGATGGTCACGCCGACCAGCTCCCGGTATTGCAGCAAATGTCCGGCCACCTCCAGCCCGGTCAAGCCGTTCCTGTTGGGAACCTGGCTGTACCGGGTGAAGGTCCGCGTGACCACCGACCTGGCCCACCAGGCTATGCCTATGGGTACGATGATCAACAGGTAGAGGAGATCAAACGGCAACACTTTCTACAGCCTCTCCGGGTCCTCGAGTCATTCCTCGTCGCCTGCCCGTCGGCGCCAATCCCCGGCAGCCCCTGCCCTTGCGGCGGTATGGGAAAGGTCACGAGCGATGGCAGGCTAAGGGGCAGGATGCATGCCAATCGCCGTACGCGGCAGGACGGGCCCGGACAGGCGCCCTCCCGTGCCACCTGAGATCCGGAAGGGTTCGGCAAGCTTGACAAATGGTACCCCTAGGGGGTATGTTCTCATGTGTTCGCCGTGAGTGCTGCCCCGCGGATGTGCGCATCGCCGCAGAGCGGGCTTACGAGACTTGATGGGGAGAGGCAGATCAGACGTGATCAACTTGCAGCTACAACGCGAAACAATCGGCGTCGGCGCCAAGCCGCGCGCGCGGTCGTACCAGGTGGTCGTGCTCGGGGGCGGGCCGGGGGGACTGACGGCGGGGCTCTACGCCTCCCGTGGCGGCCTGCACACGCTCGTGCTTGAGAAGCAGATGCCGGGGGGCCAGGTGGCGACGACGGATCGCATAGAGAATTACCCTTGTTGCGCGGGGGGCATCTCGGGGACCCAGCTGATGTCGCAGATCGAGGCGCAGGCCAAGAGCTTCGGCCTGGAGAGCGAGAGCGCCGAGGTCCTCGGCCTCTCGCTGGAGGGCGAGACGAAGGTGGTGCATACCGACAAGGGCGACTTCGAGGCCGGGGCGATCATCATCGCCACCGGCGCCCATCCGGCCGCCCTCGGCGTGCCGGGGGAGGACGAGTTCCGCGGCCGAGGCGTCTCCTACTGCGCCACCTGCGACGGCCCGTTCTACCGCGACAGGACGGTGGCCGTGATCGGCGGCGGCGATTCGGCGATCCAGGAGGCCATCTACCTCTCCCGCCTCGTCGCCGAGGTGTTGGTCGTCCATCGCCGCGACACCCTGCGCGCGGCCGACGTGCTTCAGCAGCGCGCCTTCGCCAACCCCAAGATCAGGTTCCTCTGGAACCAGACCGTGGAGGCGGTGCAAGGGGCGGATTCGGTCGAGGGGCTCGCCCTGCGCGACACCGTCACCGGCGAGCGCTCCCTGCTCCCCGTGGACGGCGTCTTCGTCTTCGTGGGCCAGCGGCCCAACGCCTCGTTCGTGGATGGCGCGTTGGAGAGGGACGCCCAGGGCTACATAATCACCGACGAGGAGATGCGCACGAGCGTGCCCGGCGTCTTCGCCGCGGGCGACGTGCGCCATAAGTCCCTACGCCAGATGGTGACCGCCACCGCCGACGGGGCCATCGCCGCCAACTCCGCCGACCTCTACCTGGAGGAGCAGGAGGCGGCCCGCCTGGACCCCTTGGCGACGGTCGCCCCGCTGGGCTAGGGACAGGGCGCCGCTCCATGCCCTTTGGCAAGCAATAGCGGGGACGAGTCTCTGGCTCGTCCCCGCTGTTCTGTGCGCTACATCCCGGGCCGACGACCGGTCCGAACGGCTGGTTGCTATGCCGGGTGCTATGGGAATCCTAGCTTACTAGCCGTCTGAGCACCGGCCGTAGCTTCGCCATCTCCTCTTCGTCGAGCATCGCGTTAACATAAAGACCCGCGGCCGGCAGGTTGTCTAGCACGTACTCGAGCTCCTCCGCCCCCATGTGCCCCTCGAAGATCAAGGGCTTGCGGGCGAGGATCTTGCGGCAGACGGGCACCAGGTCGCGCACCGTCACCGGCGTGGAGCCTGTGTCGAGGGCGATCTCGATGCAGGTGGGCAGCTCCGCCTCCAGCAGGGCGTCGACCGTGTGCAGGAAGCCGGAGTGCAGGTGGATCACCGAGTAGTCGAACGGGCGGCAGACCTTCTCCTCGAAGGGGACGACCAGCTCGGCGTACGTCTTGGGCGACAGCAGGGCGGACATGTCACACTGCGTGCGGACGACCGTGCCCGGCGCCCAGATGCCGAAGTAGCTGCAATGCCCGCCGTGGAAGAGGGGCACGAGCTCGGCCTGGCCCTTCGCCGTGGCAATGAACACGTCCGTCGTCTCGTCCAGCAGCTGGTGGATGACGTCGGGCACGTCGACGATGACGAGGCAGGTCTCCTGGTCGCCCAGAAAGGCGCGCACCATGTCGATCGGCCCCCGCATGAGCGTCTGCGCCACGAGGTAGGTGCCGTCCTCCTCCGCCACCAGCACCTTGGTCATCTCGGATAGCTTCTGATACCAGGCGTTATCGGGATCGAACTTCACGCCCAGGGCGTCGCGCGGGTCGCTCACGGTTGGCTACGACCAGATTCTGCCGGAGTCGCGGTCGGCCCAGATGGGGCAGCCCAGGATAGCCTCCACCCACGGCACCCGCACGAAGGGCTGCCGCACGGAAAAAGAGTCGCCCATCAGCAGCCGGCCGGGCACGTTATGCCACTGCTCGACACTGGTGTACCGGCGCGCGTCGAACATCTCCGGCACCAACTGGAGGTCCTCCTCGCCCCAGGTGACCCCGGCCAGAGGCAGGGTCTTGGGCGCCAAGGGGCTGTACTTCATTATTGTCAGCAGCGGGCGGTCCACCTTCTCCCGCCCCCAGAAGGCGCGGTGTCGCTGCAACAGCTCGGGGATCCTCTCCTCCATCCTTCACCTCTCGTCCGTCCCGCCGTTGGCGGGACGGTAGTCCGCTTCTCGCACTCGTCGCGCCCTCGCCAGCAGAACGGCCGGGGGGAAACACAGGCGGATGCACAATTGCTCGTGGTGAGTATAACCTATCCACGCCGCTTCGGTTAGAGGGGCCGTGGCCGGGCCCCGCCGATTCCAAGCAGACGGCAAGGGCCGTTCACCGGGGCCCGCGTCGGTTTGCCTCTCGTTCGGACCGGCCGCTGGGGAGCAGCCTCTCTGCCAGATAGCGGGCGATCGTGTCGGCAATGCCCGGGCCCTCGAAGTGGCCCTCCAGGGCCTCGATCACCACCAGGTCCATCTTGGCGCCGGTTTCAAAGTAGGCGACCCAGAAGGGATAGTAGATCAGGCGGACCTCGCCGTATTCCAGGCGTAGGTCGCCCCCTGGCCGAAGGCGTCCTTCCTTATCATGTAGGGGCGATTGAAGACGTTCCAGCGGATCGCCTCTCTGGCCTTAACCCTGGCCTGCTCTTCGTCCAGCTCGATCTTGTCCACGACGGAGTCCTCGTCGACGTCGAGCTCGGTGAGATCTGTAAGCGGCGCCATCAGGTGAGCGGCCAGGCCATCGGCGGCGTCGATGGCCATCGTGCCGGTGATGGGGCCGCGCATGGACCGCTTCTGCGAAGGGATCGTGTAGGGAACGACCCAGTGCGGGTAGAAGAGGAGCTCGAAGCTGGTCAGGCGGCGCCTGACCGGGGGGCGCCCGATTAGCCTTTTCAGCTGCTCGAGCCTGCCCACCCGGGCCAGACGCCGCCGGAAGATCGCTTCTGCCCCTTCTGCCTCAACCTGGGGCGGAAGGGCTAGAATACGCACGTTTGCACCAAGCGAATGTTAGATTAGGCGCCGACCCCGGAGGCCAGCCACTCGCACGCGATGACCACGATGACCACGGAGACGGCCGTCACGCTCAGCCAGAAGAGCCCGCGGCTGTACCAGGGGCCCACCTTCTCCCAGTCGGCCATCATGTCGTCGACTTCCGCGGGCTTCGGTGCCGCCTCGGCGGTCGGTCGGATTACGTTCTGTGCCATTGTTGTTTCCTCCTAAGCACCTAGACTAGGCACGCGCCGTGAAGGCCAAGCCGGCAGCGCCAACCTTGGCCCGCTCGCGCACCTGCTGGTTGCGTAGCTTGATCGCCGCACCCGTCGGCACGGGGGTGCCGCCGTAGGACCCAAAGGAGAGCTTCGGGTTCATTAAGCCATCGACCTTGTCCTTGCTCGGCGGGGACTGCAGGTGGCTGACGATGACGGCGACGATGATCACTACGAAGAGCTCCGGCATGTTGATCGCCATCCAGTGCCAGTCGCTGGGCCACCAGGCGAACGGAATGGCGAGCTGGGCCGACCAGTAGAACGCGTGACCGGCCAGGAAGCCGATCAGGCCGCCCCAAGGGGTGATACGCCGGTAGATGGCGGAGACGACCAGCAAGCCGCCGAGCATCGGCAGCGTCGCCCCGGACACCCGGGTCATCATCAGGAAGATGCCGCCGAAGAGGTTGACCGCCTGCGTCAAGAGGATGCCGCCGACCAGCACGACGACGATCATGATGCGGGCGACCAGCAGGTAGTGCGTGTCGGGCGCGTTCTTGACGATGTACCTCTCGTAGATGTCCTTGGTGATCAGCGTAGACATCGCGTGCGACATCGAGTCCGCCGTGCCCATCACGGCGCCCAGATAGCCGATGATCACCAGGCCCGTCAGGCCAACCGGCAGCAGATCCTTGACCATCGTCGGGTACAGCAGGTCGGGGTTCGTGATGTTCGGATAGAGGGAATGCCCCAGCACGCCGACCGTGCCGATGAGGCCGACGAGCCAGAACCACAGCGGGCCGGCGAAGAAGGCGCCGCCCCGGGCGTGGTGGATGCCGTGGCCGCCCAGCGCGCGCTGCACGCAGGTCTGGAAGCCGCCCGTGTAGCCGAGGAAGATGGCCACGTTCGAGATGAAGAACACCCAGCCGTTAGGCAGGGTCTTCATGTCAGGGTTGACGAAGTGCAGGTTCACGCCGCTGGCCGCCGCTTTCTGCAGCCCCGGCGCGCCCCCGAGCGCTATCCAGGCGATGGGGATCATGAGGATGATGCCCGCCCACATCAGGGTCGTCTGGATGGTGTCGGTGTACACCACCGCCCGCAGACCGCCGGAGATTGTGTAGATTGCGGCGATGGTACCGAGCAGGATGATGGCGAAGTTCTGGTCCCAGCCGGTCATCGCCGACACCAGCAGGGAGCCCGCGAAGAGGATCGCGGCCATGTTAGTGGTGCGGGAGATGATCTGCATCAAGAGGACCAATACGCCCGTTGGTTCGTTGAGCCTCCGCGAGAGCCACTCGGGCGTGGTGGTGACCTTGGCCAGCCAGTAGGCCGGCATCATAATCCAGCCTAGGAAGAAGGCGCCGGTAGCGATGCCGAGGCCGGCGAACCACATGCCGAAGCCGACGACAAAGCCCTGGCCACTCCAAGCGACGATGTCCGCCGTGTCGATGTGCGTGCCGTTGATGGATAGGCCGATGGCCCACCACGGCAGCTTGCGGTCTGCCAGGTAGTAGTCGCGCGTTCCCTTGACGAAGCGGGAAAAGACCAAGCCGAACAGCGCGATGCCTACAAAGTAGATAATGATCAGCCCCGTATCAAGCCACTGCACTTGATGACCTCCTCAATGTATTCGCGGTCACGCAGTCAAACGTCGTCTACACGGAGTGCGTCGCGGTCGCGGGCAACCCTCCGTCGGCCGGGATCGCGTGCGGGCCTAGAAGGCCGTTTCTTGCCGAACGTTAGGTTACTTGCTACGGGGACCTCCCCGTTTCCCGGACCGGTTGAGTACTCCTACCGACCACGGTTGGCCCGGATCGAAATGACGCCAAAGAACACACAGACCAAGAGCACGACCACAACGGCGACGATGCTCCCGATGTCCATGACGCCAGCCCTCCTTATAAGTCAAGATTTGAGCACACAGTGCTCCTGCCGGATCACACTGCCACCCTGGGCCGGGCCATACCGGAAAGGGCACAGGGGCGGCGAGCGCCCTCGCGGCCTGAGTCTTCGTGGCGAGTGAACGTGTATGAAGAGGTTTGCCGGCTGACTTGCATATGGGAAACCGCGCAGAGGAAGTACGTTGGTGAGGGACAGGAGGAACTCGCGGGCGCAGGAAGGGCGCCCGCCAGTGCGAGAGCGGGGTCGGATGCGCCAGGCACCAACAACCGCTGCCAACCGCGTTCCTCCTGTGAGTAGGGAACGGTCACTATCGACGGAGTGTCAACCCGATAACCTACAGGGTCACAGGAAACGAGCAATCTATATAAAAGTTGAGTTGTCTGCTGCTACGATATCTTAACGCCTGCCCGGTGTCAAGCTCGAGACGTGCGGGCAGGGGCCATTCGCTAGCTGATGTTCATCAGGCTTCTGGTCCCTGGACCTAATCAGCCCTGCCGTGCCTTGCTCGGCCTGGAGCGTAGCGTTCGCGAGGCCGACCGGCCGCCTCCTAGTCTGATGGGCCGGTTTTCACCGTGGAGGTCTCAGAGAGCGCGTCAGGAATCCGGACCGCGGGGGACGAGCCCCCGCGCTACAGCCTGCTTCCGACGGCCTACCGACTATTTGTAGGGGCGAGTCCGCCTGAGAGGAGGACTCGCCCAGGGGGCGACCCTCACCCTAACCCTCTCCCTGGAAGGGAGATGGAACCATTCGACCCTACGGTTGGTTGGCAGACCGTCCACGCCTTCGGTCATGCCCATGAAAGCGGGGATCCACTTCGTAGTATGGCAAGGCACCGGGTGGATTCCCGACTGCATGGGGCTAACCGGAACCGGACGACCACCGGCGGCAGCCGTTCTTGAGGTAATGCCGCCACCGGGCAGCCACCGGCAGAGGCGAGAACAACGTCGGCAGCTGCCTTCCGCCCATCTGTAGCGAGGAATCCATCTCCACCTCTGCGCTCTCCGCGGTGGACGTGTCCCGGTCAGCCGCTACCCCCTCCGAGGTGTATCATT
>JAJZQK010000077.1 GCA_021847625.1 Chloroflexota bacterium | reverse complement strand
GAATTCGGGCGTGAGCTTCTTGATCTCGTCTGAATACGGGTGCTGGAATAGCGCGCCGTTCAGGGTTACTCCGGCCAACGGCTTGGCAGCGCCGCTCTGCGCCGGGGCTTGCGTGGGCTGCGCCGCGCCACCAGACTCCTTGGTCGGCTGGGCGGCGGGCGCCGAGGTCGGGCTCGGCGCGGCAGCCGACTGGCAACCGGCGGCAATGATCCCGGCGCCAGCGGCGGCGACGATGCCCAGGAATTGCCTTCTCTTCAGGTAGCGGTTCAGCTTTCCACCTTCGACGGTGGTTTCCTTGTCAGCCATGGACACTCCTCCTCCATACTAACTTAGAGTAACTACCCCACAACTTGATCCACGGTTTACCAGGGCCATCAACCGTTCTGACACGGACCGTCAATCAGCCCCAGCAACCTGGCTTGGGACGCCGCCCGCCCCGCAAGCCATGAGCCAAAGCCCCTGAGCTCAACCACTCGCGGACAGGCACGCATCAGCCGCCTTCAGCCGGCAACTACTTGTACCAAGCGCCGAGAATTTACCATATTAACATATCCAAGTCAATAGCAGCCCCCAGGAGCGTCGTCGGCGCGGCCCCACGCTAGGTTAGCAACCGCTTGCGAACGTATTATACACCAATTGGGTACTTTCCGTACTCGCGGGTTGCCGCCAACATCGCCATGTAGTTCTCGTACTGCGTTCCCGGCTGCAGCGTGTTGCCCGAGGCGATCACCAGTCCCCCGCCCGGGGCCGCGTGCCGGATGGCGTACTTCACTTCCTCGATCGCTTCCTCTTCCCAACAATCGGTTTGTCTCTTGGCTACGGTACAGCCAGAGCATCAGCCGAGTTGATGTTCGGTACGCCTGATGATGTTGTCCTGGGTGGCCTTGTCTATGGTTGTAAACAGGGCGCAGTAGCCCGCCACGCGAACCATAAGGCTGCGATACTCTTCCGGATGGCGCTGGGCCTCTCGCAACGTCTCCGAGGAGACGACGTTGAACTGGACGTGCCAGCCACGCAGTTCGGCAAAGGCGCGCAGCAGCGCCACCAACCTGGCCGACCCCGGCCCGGCCAGCGTATCCGGCGAGAACTTCAGGTTGAGGATCTGGCCCCCGGTAATCTCCAAAGCCGGCAGCTTTGTCACCAAGCGAATCGCCGCCGTCGGCCCCAACACGTCAGTGCCCGGATGAGGTGACGAGCCTTCCGCCAGCGACTCCCCCGCCCGCCGGCCGTCCGGGGTCGCCCCCACGGCCATGCCCGCCGGCACGTTGGCCGACACCGTGGACGTGGAGGAGAAGTAGGTGCCGCCGACCGGCCCGCGCCCATACCGGCGATTGCGATAAGCGCCTATCTCTCTGATGAAGTCGCCGTACGCGCCGACGGCCAGTCCATCCACGTAGTCGTCGTCGTTGCCATACTTCGGGGCCTTGTTCAACACTAGCTGGCGAAGCGCTTCCCCCTCCGGCCCGGCCCAATTGTCGCGCAGCGCGGAAGCCAGTTCCGCGCCCGAGACCGCTCGCTCCTCGAACACCAGCTTCTTGAGGGCCGCCAGCGAGTTCGCCACGTTGGCAACCCCCACCTGCGAGCCGCTGATCATGTCGTAGACGGCCCCGCCTTCGTTGAGCGTCTTGCCGCGACCGATGCAGTCGCGAACGAGGGCCGAGCAGAAGGGATCGGGCACCACCTGCCCAAGAGACGCGTCCACCACGGAGTCGGCCACCACCGTCAGCCGCGTGTAGTACGCGAGCTGGCGCCGCCAGGCGTCCATGACCTCGTCGAAACTCGCGAACGAGGTCAGGTCCTTTGCCTCCGGCACCGGTTGCAGCCCGCTCGCCGGGTCTCGCCCGCCCCATAGGCTCAGTTCGTGGACCTTCATCAGATTCAGGAAGGTCATGCCGTTGCAGCGATAGCCCCACCTGCCGGGCACCGCCACCTCCACGCAGCCGATCATGGCGTAGTCGTGAGCGTCGGCCAGCGCCACTCCCCGCGCCAGCAGCGAAGGGATTATCGTCTCGTCGTTCTCCATCGCCGGCATCCCGTAGCCGTGGCCGATCGTCTCGGCGCAGACCCGCAGGTACGGCTCGGGGCTGCGATGGTGGTAGCGGGCGGAGAGGTTGGGCGAGGGCAGGCGCGTGGCATCCATCGCCCGTAGGCACATGTAGGTCAGTTCGTTCGTGGCGTCTGCGCCATCGGGCGTCTGGCCGCCGATGGTGGCGTTCTGGTACATCGGGTAGCCGGCCGCGTACTGCGTGTTGGCCCACGGGCGCACCTTGTTGACCCAGAAGAGCTTGATCCACAGGTTGGCGATCAGCTCCGCCGCTTCGTCGCCAGTCAGCCGCCCTGCGGCCTTGTCGGCGGCGAAGAAGGGATAGAGATACTGATCGACCCGGCCCAGGGAGACGGAGTGGCCGCTGCTTTCGATCTGCAGGATTAGCTGCACGAACCACGTCGCCTGCACGGCCTCTCTGAACGTGCGCGGCGGCAAGCCAGGCACCCGCTCGCAAACGTCGGCGATCTCTAGAAGGTCACTCCTTCTGCTTTCACGACTCTCGGCACCCGCGAGCGAGCGGGCGAGGGTGGCATACCGTTTCCCAAAGTCAATCGCCGCTCGCCCGGTGATGCCGACGCTCTGCAGGAACGGCAGCTGATCTAGGTCGCTCGGCGAGGTAAGATCCAGACCGGCCATTCTTCGTTCCGCCCGCCCGATAACTCCAGCCAGACCCTCCCTCAGCACGGTAGGAAAGTCCACCGCCAGATGGGCTGGACCGCAGGAAGTGAGCGGCACGAGGTTGAAGGCCTTGATCTCCTGCCAACCTTCCAGAACCTCCCGTGGCAGCGTGGCCAGCACGCGGTCCTCGTGGGTATGACCCTTCCAGCGGGGAATCAGCCGCCGCAGCTCCTCTGCCACGTCCGGCGAGACCAGGAACGGGTCCGCCTTCCGATCAGGCAGGGAATCAAGTTCCTCGCCAAGCCACTCCACCGCGTACTCCGGGAAGATCGGAGCGGCACGGATCGCCGTCGTCTGATTACCGACGAGCAGCTCCTCGTCGGCTATGAAGATCGTCATCTGGCGCAGGATGGCCGCCAACGCCTCGGCACGCCTCAGCACCGCCGGCAAGGCGGCATTGGCGAACCAGGACTCTGTCATGAGAGAGACCCTCTCCGCGCAGATACGGGGCACGCTGCCCATCGCCTGGTCCTTTAGGCGAGTTATCCGCTCGCTAATATGCACGGGGTCGAGCGTCCCTTCCGGTCGTGTCCGTACCATGCGAAGTCCCTCCCAGCTCGAAGACGGGCTTACGTGCGCCCTGCTGAATGTACCCTCTCCAATTCTATAGCAACTCACTCCACCCTGCATGGGCCGCCCGCGCCGGTGCACCTAAACAGAACGAGCCGCCCGTGCCGGGCGGCTCATCATTGCGGGGGCGTTGTCAGTGCACCGCCCTAAGGTTACGGTGGATAGACCCTACTTCTCGGCGAACAGGTGCGCCGGCACCCGCACGAGGTACTCGGGCAGGGCGAGTATGCGCGGGTTCTGGCCCACGTACCGCTCGGCCTCCTTGAGCGCCTCGTCGAAGGTCTTGGTCGGTATGAAGCCCATGCTACGGGCTATCCCCGGGTTCTCAGCCCCAGGCATAAACAGCGCGCTCGTCTTCTGCCAGGCAAGGCCTCCCATGTATAGCATCGAGAAGGCATGGAACGGGTGATAGGCATGGTTGAAGCGGAACTTCTCGATGAAGTCCGGCCGCGTGGCAAACTCCTCCTCGAAGGGGAGCATGTCGGCCGGGGTTGCCGCCTTCTCCTGGAACCTCTGGTAGATCTCGCGGTAGGCGGGGAACCACTCGTCGTTGAACCAGCCGTCGCAGACCGAGGGGGCGATGACGACCGCGCCCTCGCGCAGGGCGCCCATCACGCGGCAGAGCGTCGCGCCCGTCGCCTGCAGCATCAGAATGGGGTTTGTGCCCATGCCGGGGCCGTAGTGGAAGCTACGCGGCATGCCGAACACGAGAACGTCCGCCTTCTCTATCGGCAGGCTGACGTTAGTGCGCTTGTCGGCTAGAGGCCAACTGGCCTTCTGCACTTCCTCGATGGCGCCCGCGTAGACGCCGAGCACCTGCGCCGTCGTGTCGACCACGGCATCCACGCAGAAGATCTTCTTGCCGATGCGCTCCTCGATTGCTTTCCCGATCGTGTCGAACTGATCGCGCATGTACTGATGTGTGGTGGTCGGCGTGAAGTCGTCGCGGTACATGGTCGCCGGGGTATGGTGGCAGCGAATCGACCGCCAGTGCGTAAGGCCGGTCACCAGCATCTTGTAGCCACCGCTGTAGCCACCGTAAGGGTTGCCCTGGGCGTGGCCGAGAATGATGGTGAGGTCGGCCTCGGCGACCCGCTTGTTCACGAAAACGCGGTCCCCGTGCTTGTCGACTTCCAAATCCAGCACCCCATCGGGGTCCTCGGCATCGTGGAAGACCAGGCGGTCGCCCCAGAACTCGTCGACGATGTGCTTGGGCAGGTACATCTCGAGCTCTTCCCGCGTGTTCTTGCGGTGGAGCCCCGGCGCGCACATCAGGGTGATGTTCTCTTCCTTCACCCCGCCCTTGCGCAGATCTTCGAGGATCATTGGGATCGCGGTCTTGCGGTGCGATTGATCGTGGAAGCCGCCCTTGACGCGGTCCGGGAAGGCAACGACGACCTTGCTCTTGGAGTTCACCAACTGCCAGATCGGCGGCATTCCCAGAGGATTATTCAGCGCCTTCCGCGTCGCCTCGACGGGGTCGACCTTCGGAGGGTCCTGATAGGTAACGCCGGGCTGCACAACGGTGGCGCTGTCCGGCAGCTCGACGGTCATATGATGATCGCCGTACTCCAGTGTGACTTGCTGCATCAACTACTCCTTACTCAGCCTTCAACACGGGCCCCGTAGAATTCCTCGTAGATCTTGACGAGGGCGCTGGTGTCCTCCGGGCCCAAACCCTTGGCACGCGCCATCTCGTTCAGAACGTTGGTTGCCGAGCTGAGTGGCATGGGGGCCTTATACTCCTTGGCCATCTCCAGGCCAAGCATGTTGTCTTTCCAGAGAAGATCCATCGCGAACAGCGGCGAGTAGTCGCGCGCCAGCATCTTCGGGCCCAGTTCCTTGAACAGGTTGCTGACGGTCGCCGCGCCACTACCCTCGATAAGGTTGAACAGCACCTTGGGCGATAGCCCTGCCTTGGCGCACAGCGCCATGATCTCGGCTGTGACGGCATTAATCGCGCCGAACATCAGGTTGTTCAGCAGCTTCACGATCTGGCCATTGCCAGATGCTCCTACCAGCTCGACCCTCTTTGCCACTTTCTCTAGAACAGGTCTCGCCTTGGCCAGTGAAGCGTCATCTCCCCCGACGGGGAGAGTCCACATTCCGCAACTCTGGGGTCGCCCGAGCACCGGCGCGTCGAGAAAACCAACCGACTTCTCGGAACACATCGCCGTCGCCTTCTTCTCGCACATGGGATCGACGGTGCTCATGTCGGCGATCACCAATCCCTTGCTGGCGCCGGCCAGCAGGCCGTTCTGCCCGCCAATCACCTCGAGGACATCCGCCGGCATCGGCAGCGAGAGGATGACGACGTCCGCTTCCTTGGCCACGTCCGCGGGGCTACCAACCGTCTTCGCCCCTATGCCCCGCACGTTCTCCTCGGCAGCGGGATTGATATCGCGGGCCACGACCTCGAAGCCGGCCTCAATCCATTTGCCGACCATTCGGCTGCCCATGGTCCCCGTACCGACAATTCCTACCTTCACAGATAGATCCCCCTTTCATCGTCGACGTGTGCCAGGCTCAACCCTTGAGCCTTGCGGCACTTACACGCTTCCTCACGTACAGAGAGACCGGGCGCAGACAAGTAGCCCGGTCTAGCTGTCCAGGGCGAGTTTACCACGGCCAAGAGGCAGGTTCAATCCCCCTGCCTTCTCGACATCCAACCGCCAATCCAACGGCAAACCAGCCGTCCGCTTACCTCATGGTGCCCACACGTCGTCCACCATCCGCACCGACAGTCAGCTACCCGGCGGGCATGATACGGCCGACACCCTCTATTCCAATATTATACAGCGGTCCCCGCCGACGAAGAAGGGGTCGCTTCTTGTGCTACTCGCTTCCATACGGTGGGAATGAGCCAGGGCAGTAGAACGGCTAACAGGCCGAGTGAGAGTAGCACGAGCGTGATCGGCCGGTCCACGAAGATGGCAAGGCTGCCGTGCGACATGATCATGCTCTGCGAGAAGGTCCGCTCCATCATCGGTCCTAGGACTAGCGCTAGCACGAGCGGCGCGAGATCAAAACTGAGCTTGCGCAGCACGTACCCGGCCACGCCCATCGTCACTAGGACCACGAGATCAAGCACGCTGTTGTTGACGCTGTACGTGCCGACGAGACAGAAGAGCACTATAAGGGCAGTCAGAATGTGCTTTGGCGTCCGCAGAACGTTGGCAAAGACCCCTACCAAGGGAAGATTCAATACCAGGAGCATTATGTTACCGAGGTACATGCTGGCGACCACGCCCCAAAACACGTCCGGCCTGTCCTGCATCAAGAGGGGGCCCGGTTCGACGCCATGAATCATCAGCGCCCCCAGGAGCATCGCCGTGGCCGGCGCGAAGGGGATCCCGAGCGCCAGCAGCGGCACCATGGCCCCGGCCGAAGCAGCATTGTTGGCGGATTCCGGTCCCGCCACGCCCTCGATTGCCCCTTTGCCGAACTCATGCTTGCGCCGAGACACGCGCTTCTCGACAGTATAGGCAACGAATGTGGAAAGGACGGCCGCCGGGCCAGGAACGAGGCCGATGAAGAACCCTACGCCAGTCCCGCGCAGCATCGCCGGCAGAGCTCGTGCCCACTCCGTGGCCGTGGGAAACAGCTCGCGCAGCTTGACGCTCGCCACGCTCTTGAGATCGGTAATCTGTTCGGCCATGAACAGCACCTCGGCGATGCCGAACAGGCCCATCGCCACAGGCACGAAGTCGATTCCCTGCAAGAGCTCTAGACGGCCTAGTGTAAATCGGCTATAGCCGGTCATCGCTTCCATGCCCACCGTGCCGAGCACCAGGCCGAAGCCAACCATCATAAATGCCTTGACGAGAGAACCTCCGCCCAGTCTGGAAAGCAACAGAAGGCCGAGCACCGTCAACGCGAAGTACTCGGGAGGGCCAAAGGACAGCGCCGCCTCAGCCAATACCGGCGCGAACAATTGCAGCCCGACCAGGCCCAAGGTGCCCGCGACGAACGAGCCCACGGCAGCCGAGGCGAGCGCTGCCCCCGCCCGTCCCTTCTTGGCCATCTGATAGCCCTCGATCGTCGTGATGACAGTAGTAGCCTCGCCCGGCACGTTCACGAGAATCGAGGTGGTCGAGCCCCCATACTGAGCACCGTAGTAGATCCCGGCCATCATAATAATGGCCGTCGTGGGGTCGAAGGCAAAAGTGGCAGGGATGAGCAAGGCCATCGCCCCGATCGGGCCGATGCCGGGCAGCACCCCTACCAACGTGCCCACGAGCACCCCGATGAAACAAGCCAGCAGGTTCTGCACCGTCAAGGCCACAGAGAACCCGTAGAGCAAGCCGCTTAATGCATCCAAAGGACTTCCTCCCTAAGGCATCCACACACCCTGAGGCAGTGGCACACCCAGAGCAACGGAGAACAGATAATAGGATACGGCCGTACAGACCGCGGCCGTGAGGATGACGTTGCGCCAGCTATGCATGCCGAGCACCCGCAGCACGAGGATGATGACCAGCGCCCCAACTACCAGATAGCCCAACGTCGTCAGCAGAACCGTGTAGCCGACCAGGCCAATCACCACGCCGAGGACGCGCCGGCCGGCAATGCCGGCCGGCAGGAATTCCCCGGCGTCTCCCACCGGCACCATCCGCCACGACTGGATAAAGAGGGCCATGCTAAGCGCAACCAGCATCCCGCCGACCAGGACCGGGAAGAAGCCAGGACCCGGTTTGTCGGGCGCGCCAATGGGCGTCGCCAAGGCCCCCATTAGATAGGCAAGTGATATAGCGAGCGATACTGCGGAGACTGCCAGGTGTCCTGTACGCATAGTGTCTACTGCTTCTTCATTCCCAGCTGCTCGACGATCTTGCCATTCGCCACGTAGTCGGCCTTCAGCTTGTTCATCAGCTCGTCGCCAGTTGAGTAGAAGATATCGTACTTGTCCTTCGCGAAGTCCACGAAGGATTGCTCCTTCTGCGCCTTCTGGATCGCATCGTGGAGCGTCTTCACCACGTCGGCAGGGGTATCCTTCGGCACGATGATCATATAATAGACGCCGCCAACCACATCGATACCCATTTCCTTGAACGTTGGTACGTCTTCCCAACCGGGGATACGCTCGTCTTCAAAGACGCCCAGTACGCGAGCCTTGCCGGCCTTGACGTGAGCGATGATCTCGGCCGGGTGTGCGACGAGGGCATCCACGTGGCCGCCAAGGAACGCCGGCACAGACTCACCACCACCGGCGAAAGGCACCGAAACTATGTCGGTGTTAGTCGCAACCTTCAGCCGCTCAAGGTCGATATGCAGCACCGTGCCGTTGCCGGGATGTCCTACCTTCAACTGCCCAGGCTTTGCCTTCGCCGCATCAAGGAAGTCCTGCATGGTCTTATAAGGGGAGTCATCTCGGACTGCAAAGACGATCGCCTGGTTGATAAGGCTGATGACTGGGATCATGTCTTCCGGCCCCTTGTAGGGCAGGTCATTGAGATGAGGCTGCATAGTTAGCACAGCTACGGCCGTGATGCCGATGGTATAGCCATCAGGTTTGGCCGTGACCACTTCGCTCGTGCCTATTGTGCCTGAGCCACCGGCCCGGTTCACCACCGCGATCGGCTGGGGAAGATGAGTCTTCACTGCTTCTGCGATGGCGCGGCCGGTCATGTCGCACGACCCGCCTGCAGGAAAGGGGACAATCATCTGGATCGGTTTCGTTGGATACGACGCACCGGCTGAGCAGCCGGCCAGTAGTGGGATAAGAAACGCGAGCACCAAAACCAAGGTGAGCAGGCGATGGGATCTAGCCACTTCACTTCTCCTAAGCGTGTTGGTCGGACGGCAACTCAGTCGCCCGAAAGCTGAACCTAACGTCTAGGGCATCGCGAGTAGAGCCTCGTCACCGAGGGCGGAATCTCTAGAGGATCCGTATGCCGGAGGCGCCCTGCCCCCCCGCGGACCAACTAGCCTATTCATGCCAAGTCCCCAGCCATGGTCATCAGCCGACCAGCCAATAACACGGACTCCGCAATATGGCGCCAGGGCAAGATATCTGTGAAAGGCCGTTGTGAAGTCAAGGTGAGGTTCGTTGAGAGAAGATGCATCAGGAAGGTCGTACGAAGCGAAGGCGTGGGAACGAACAGCCACAGGCGGAGACCAGCCCTTGGTCGGCGGTGGGTTGGCATCTATCTCACTCTCGGGCAGACCGTGAATGTGCATCAAGCCTCCCTCGTTCGCTCGGCTATCATACAGACCATACAACGCACTGTCAATAGCACTGGCGTTCGGTTGACCGACCTGGCTGTCTACAGTATGATACTTACAAAACAACTGGCCTCTCTCCATGCCACCCGCGGGAGCGACGAGCGAGGGGTTGATCGTACAGCGAGACGATGCGATAGGGGGTAGCAACGTGGCCAACCAACCGGTATTTAAAGTGGACAAACTAGCCCATGTGTGCCTCGTCGTCGAGGACATCGACAAGATGGTCGAAGCCTACTGGCGTGACTTCGGCATC
>JAJZQK010000076.1 GCA_021847625.1 Chloroflexota bacterium | reverse complement strand
GCGACATCATCTTTCTGATCGTCCTGGGGACGATGATGATCCCCACCCAGGTAACGATGATTCCGAGTTTCATCATCATTAAGTGGATCGGCTGGATCGACACCTACCAGGGTCTGATCGTTCCCCGGGCGGTGAGGGCGTTCGGCGTGTTCCTGATGCGCCAATTCTTCATGTCGATCCCCTACGAGCTGGAAGAGGCCGGCCGGATCGATGGCTGCAACCGGCCTCGGCTACTGGTGCAGATCATGCTGCCCCTGACGGGTCCTGCCCTCGCTACCCTGGCTATCTTCTCGTTTACCAACTCCTGGAACGAGTTCTTCTGGCCGTTGATCGTCACGACTACCGAAAGCGTGAAGACCATCCAGGTTGCCCTGGCGACGATGCGGGGCGGCGAGGTCGTCGAGTGGGGCGTGCTGATGGCAACCGTCACGCTCTCCGCCTTGCCGACGCTGGTGGTCTATCTCGCCCTGCAGCGCTACTTTACGAAGGGCATCGTGATGAGCGGCATCAAGGGCTAGCGCGCGTAGACCGGGCGTTCGCCCTTCATGGTGGGCCCTAGCGGGATCGCCCCGCTGAGCAGATAAATGCTAACGGAGGTCACGTAATCAAAGTGGATAAGAAGATGGGTCGACAATTGGCTCGTCGCGACTTCATCAAGTTGGCGGTCGTAGGCGGGTTGGGCGTTGGACTAACCGGTGCTCTGGCGGCGTGCCAGCCGGCGGCGGCTCCGGCGCCCACCTCTGCCCCTTCCTCAGGCCAACCGGCGGCGCAGCCGACGCAGGCCCCGGCCAAGTCGGGCGGCAAGGTGACACTGCAGATCTGGCAGCACTGGGCTGGCGGCCTGGAGAAGGTCTTCCGGGACCAGATTGACACCTTCAACAAGTCGCAGAACGAGATAGAGATCCAGGTCACGACAATTCCACTGGCCGACCAGTGGACGAAGGTCCTGGCCGCCATCGCCGCCGGGTCGCCCCCCGACACCTACACCTCGGCTGCGATGATCCGCCCCGAGCTGCTGAGGGATGGCCACCTCGATTCGCTGGATACGTACATGAAGTGGCCGGACGATATGTTCAAGACCTACGATCCGCAGACCCTCATGGGCGGTACGCGGGTTGGCGTGCCTATCAACGGCGGTCTTTGGACGATCTTCTGCAACCTGGACTTGTACAAGGCGGCTGGCCTGGATACGGCCAAGCTGCCGGCGACCTGGGACGACGTCCTCGAGCAGGGCAAGAAGCTGACCGATGCTTCCAAGAACCAGTTCGGCCTCGTGCTGCCCAACAAGCCGTTTTCCTGGACGACCGAGGTATGGTACGGCTTCCTGCTCTCGGCGGGCGGCGATTTCCTCACCCCCGATAACTCGGAGGCCGCTTTCAACTCCGACGCTGGTGTCCAGGCGCTCCAATACTGGGTGGACGCGTTCAACACCAGCAAGATCGCGCCGCTGGTCACGATGGACAACGCCGCGATCATCACCAACTACCAGACCGGCAAGATCGGCATGATGCCGATGTACCCGGTGCAGATGGGCGCCGTCGCCGGCTTCAAGCACAAGTCGATGACTGTCCCCGCGCCGACCAAGAAGACCAAGGGGACGCACTTCGCGGGCACCTACTTCCCGTTCATGAAGGGCAGCAAGAACAAGGAGGCGGTCGCCACGTTCTTCAAGTGGTGGGTGCAGCCGGAGAACCAGGCCAAGTGGGCGGCCGGCACCGGCGGTCTGCCGATCTCTACCGGCGTGACCTCGACGGACACCTACAAGAAGTTCCTCAAGGACCAGCCGATGGCGCAGGCCTTCCTGGACAGCATGGACTTCGCGAAGCCCCTGCCGATGGTGGTGGGCATCAGCGACATGGAGCAGATCGTCTCCGAGGCCATCGAGGAGGCGGTCTACAAGAAGTCCAGTCCTAAGGACGCCCTCGACGCCGCGGCCCAGAAGGTGAACGACGTCATCAAGAAGAATAAGAGCTAGGAACTAGCGGCTCTTCGCACTGAGCACGAGCATCTGATTCCACAGGGGGCGGGCCCGCCCCCTGTCTATTGCTCAAGAAGCAGGTCTGGAATGAACGCCCGTCGCAGGCACAGAACCTTGCGATGGGCGTTGCTTCCCATATCGGAGATGGGCCGGCTAGTATATGCCACAAGACCTACGTCGAGCCCCGTTATTACGTAGTGGCGGCCCATCCCCCTGGGCTGCGCCCAGGGACCGAGGTCTGGCCGCCATCCGGCCCGCAGACAAGGTCCCTGGGGCCGCAGGCCCGAGGGAGACGCCGGCCGCTACGGCCTCATTACTGACAAGTAGGACTCCGGCATTGGCAATCGGTATCAGCCGCCGGAGATCTGGGGGCAGAGGAACACGTTGTCCCCCTGGTGGACCTCATCCTCGCTGCCGGTCATGTGGCCGTTCACGATGAGCAGGATGGCCTCGTCGTGTGGGCGGTCTTCGGCGAGGTAGGGTGCCAGCGGCGGGTACTGCTCGCCGAGGAGGCGCAGAAGCTCGGGCGTCGCCACGGTGCCCGGTATCCGCAAAGTAACCTGCCGGGCGCCGACGGCGTCGCTGAAAGGGGCAAAGAGCTTGACGGTTATCTCGTAGTTCATAGGGACCTGCCTGGTGCTCGAATCGCCTTGCCAACAAAGAGCGGGGAACCTCGCGCCGGCAAGGCGTGAGATTCCCCCGGTGTCCGCGTCGAGAGTGGGCGCCAGCTCGGCTTTAGCGGGCGCCGCTGAACGAAACCACGTCGTCCAGCCCCAGCTTCGCCAGACGTTCCGCGGCCGGCACGCCGGTTTCCCGGTTCCAGCCCATCGCATCGTGATACTCGCCGACGAGCGTCGCGATGTCGATCGTCACGCCGGCCGTCGGGCCGACATCTATTGGCGGCTTGCCGATCATGCGGTCGGGCAGCACGAAGTCGGCCGGTTTCAGCCCCTCGCGAACGTTGAAGCTGTGGCGCAACGTCTGGATGCGCTCGCCGGCCAGCATCAGCTCTTCAATAGTGAAGTCCCAGCCGCTGACGGCGGAGATGAACTTCTCCAGCTTGTAGCCCATGCCGCTGGGCATCAGGCACAGACCGGAGGCCTCGACGACCTGTTGGTAGTTCGACCATACCGCCTGGACGGGCCCCTTGCCCGCGTACTGGTAGCGCTCGACCTTCGGCAGCTCGACATCCGGGTGGGGCGAGGTGCCGCGCCCGAACTCGGCCGTGGCCGCGCCGCCGGCCGTATGGCGGCCCGGGGTGGGGTCGGCCACGTAGGCCGTACCTCGGCTGGGGCAGAGCTTCGAGTCGTGGAAGCCGGGCTCCTGGCCGTGGATGTGGACAGCGTACTTCTCGGCGTCCTTGCCGATGCGCTCGGCGGCCATCTTCACGCCATCGGCCAGCACCGCGCCAATGCCCTCGCGGCGGGCGATCTTCTCGGTAAGGGCGACGATCGCCTCGTCGTTGCCCCAGGTCAGCTCGAGGCCGTCAGCCTCTTCCTTGCTAATCAGGCCGTTCTCGTAGCACTCGATGGCGAAGGCGACAATCGTGCCGGCGGAGATGGTATCGAGGCCGGCCCGGTTGCAGACGTCGGAAACCTTGATGATCGACTCGACGTTGTCGTTGAGGCAGAGGGTGCCGAAGCCGGCCAGCGTTTCGTACTCGGGCCTGTGCACCTCCTCCGCTACGGCGTACTTGCCTTCGTGCAGCTCGACGAGGCCGCCGCAACCGACGGGGCAGGCGTAGCAGGCGTAGCGCCGCTTCTGGTACTTGACTACGTTGTCGCCCTGAATCTTGTCGACTGTCGGGAAGCTCTCGAGCCCACCGAGCGACCAGTTGCGTGGGGCGGTCGAGCCGAGGGTCAGGTTGGGCGCCACGTTGCCAGCCGTGCCGTATTTCTGCAGCACCTTGGCCTGCGGTGTCGGCTGCTCGCGTAGACGCTTCATAAACTCGCTGCGCAGCTCGTTCAACGCCTCCGGCTTGCCGATGGGAACCTTGCCATGACCGCGCACGGCGACAGCCTTGAGGTTCTTGGAGCCCATCACGGCGCCGAGACCAGACCGCCCGGCGGCCCGACCCTTGTCGTGGATGATGCAGGAAACGAGCGACTTGCTCTCGCCGGCGGGGCCGATGGAGGCGATGCGCGCCTTCGGATCGTCCAGCTCAGCCTGGATCGCATCTTCCGTCTGGTTGGTGTCCAGGCCCCAGAACTTGCCGGCATCCCGAATCTCGGCCTTGCCGTCCCTGATGACGAGGTAGACCGGCTTCGCGGCGACGCCCTGCACGAAGACCGCGTCGTATCCGGCGGTCTTAAGCTCGGCGCCGAAGAAGCCGCCGCAGTTGGCGTTGCCCCAAGTGCCGGTCAACGGCGACTTGCCGCCGACCACGAAACGGGAGGCGCCCGGGGCGCTGGTGCCGCCCAGAATACCCGCGGCGAAGCCAAGTATGTTCTCCGGCCCGAGGGCGTCGGCCTTCGCCGGCATCCGCTCGTATATCACGCGGGCCATCAATCCGTAGCCACCAAGGTACTTGCGATAGAGCTCTTCGGGTAGGCTCTCTTCCCAAGTCTTTCCCTTGGAGAGGTCCACCCAGAGCACTTTGCCCATGTATCCGCCTGGCATAATCACTCCTCTGGCTGTAGTCTGGCTCCCTGCTGTGCACCTCGGGTGCCGAGGAATGGGAGCATGCCTCAAAACGAACGCCGTTTCGGTAACGGTATCGCAAGGTATCATAGCAACCTTCGGTTGGAGGGTCAAGCAGTCAGCACGATGCTACGGGGAATCGGAGCTCCCGGTTGACATCCTAGCGGTCAACAGTGATGGATGAGAAGGACCGGTGGGGCGGCGAAACGCCGCCCCGAGGGCGCGATCCCACCATACCCGGTGGGTTGCCTGGCAGCTTGAGGGGGCCGGCGCGCATCCTCGCCAGCCTTAGTAGTCGTCGTCGCGGTTGCCGATGATGGAGAGGAGTGCCCTCACCCCAAAGGGACGCTGGGTCTGGCCCGGCGAGGTTGCCCGCAGTCGTTCTTGCAGGGCGTACGCCCCCTCGCCGGGGCGGGTATCCGCCGCCTCGCCCTCTCCCGCTGGCTCTGGCGGCTGGGCCTGGGCCTGTTCCGCGGCTTGCTTCGGCTGCTGCCTGTTCCGCCGCATGCGCTCCTCGCGCTCCTCGCTCAGCCGCTGCATCAGCAGCCTCCTGGCCGCTTCCCAGTCCTCGGGAGAGGGATCGTCCAGCGGCCGCGAGACGGCGGCAGGAGGGTCCACGGGAGCAGACCCGTAGGTCCAGTCGTGTGCCGTCGGCTCTACAACGCTGACTTCGCCCGTGTCCGGGCCGCCGATGGGCGTCCCGGCCTCTGCTGCCGGCCGACGGTCGTCTTCCACCTCTTGCCCAGGGCGTACTGGCGCGGATTCCATCGCTTCGGAGGCTGCCGGCAAACCCTCGCTCTGGGTGCCTTCTGCCTCGAGGCTACCCGTGGGGCTCTCTTGCGCTTCGTCGCCAGCCTCCACTTGGGTCACATCCTGATCGGTGGTGACCTGTTGTTCGGCGCTTTCCAACTGCGGGTCGGGCTCTTCCGGGTGGGAGGTAGGGACGTCTTGCGTTTCGAGCGTCTGGCCTTGTTCCGATTCGGTTTCTGACTCAGTCTCCTCGTCTTCTCGCATAGCTGAGCTCACGGCGTCTTGGCCGCCGGGATTGCCGGGCTCAGCTAACGCGAAAGGGGGCTGTTCCTCTTGTTGCCCACCATCTTCCAGCTCGGTTGAGGCGATCACCTCCCCGTCGGGTGGCGAGTCGACGGCAGGGTCGGCGTTGTCTTCCTCACCCTCGACTTCTGCCTCGACAGGGGTGGGGCCATCCGGCAGGGCGGGCGCCAGGGCCGCGAGGTCGACTACCTCGTGATGTCCGTTCTGACGCTCGCCGGTCCCTTCCGCCATCTCCCATGGCTGGGTTGCGGCGATTTGGGCGGCAGAGCTGCCGCCGAACTGAGCGGACCGCGGCATGGCCGCCTCCCCGGGGCTGCCCACGGCTTCACCCGAGGCCACCGCCTCAGGCGAGGAGAGCCGCTGCACAAGGGCGGAGAAGCGTTCGCGGAGCAGCGCCACCTCCTCGTCGACGACCCTGAGGCTGGCCTGCGCCTGCTGTAGGTGCTGTCGCGCCTTCTCCTGCGCCCGCTGCTCCGTCTCGGCCGCCGCGTTCTGGGCCCGGGAGACGATCTCGGCGCGCAACGTCTGCGCCTCGCGCATCGCCGAGAGACGAATATGCTGCGACTCCTCCAGCGCGAGTTCGACGATCTCCTGCGCCGAGCCGGAGGTCTCTTCCATGCTCGCCCCGGGGTTTGCCTTGCTACTTTCGGCTTCATAGCGTTCGGCCTGCAGCCTGGCTTCCTCGATGATCATCTCGGCCTCCTTCTTGGCGGCCTCGACGATCTCCTCGCACTTCCGCTCCGCCCCGGCGATCAGGTCGTCGCACTTCTTCTGCGCCGCGGCGGTCATGGACCGGTAGTTGCCCTCTGCTGCCCGTATCGCCTCAATGCGAATGCGCTTGGCCTCGGCCAGCGCGCACTCTACGATGTCCATCGGCCCCTGGTCTGCCTGCGCTGGGTCGGCAGTCGTGAGGCCCTTGTCAAGTTCGATCATGGCGGTCTCCTGATGCCTAGCTGCTGATCCGTGTCCGACGTCTGGGTATATGACGCTGTGTTCGGTCGATCGGTGTCAAGGTGGTGAGTGAGGACCTCGTCCTCGTGGTGTCGGTTCCGAGTAACCCTCTGGGAATTGGTGGAATTACCCCTACATAGAGTATACGGGTGGCCAAGGCCGGCAGCGGTTCAGGCATGGTCAGCGCATGGTGGTCGGTTTCCCACCCGACCCGGTACGGCGGTCCTGCCCCAGCTCGGCTATAGGGGTGGGCTGGAAGCATCCAGGGCCTTCGCGCTGGCCGCCGATCGGCCTTGGGCCAACCCGACTACCCCGGAAGAATGGAAGCAGTGGCACGCGTCCTGCTCGTCGCTCAGACAGACGCGGAAGCGAGGCTCCGAGGACGACCCTCGCCCTCACCCTCTCCCAGAAAGGGCGAGGGAACACGCTCTCGGCGGCCGGTTTGGTACTCGTAGGGGCGGCCCGCCCGAGGCGGGTCCGCCGGGGCCGGCAGGGCCGCCGGCCCCTACGGATTATCGGACGAATACGGGTTGTCGCCTATATGGATGGTCGGTGCCTGCCTAGGTCTTCTGTCATCCCCGCGAAAGCGGGGATCCAGTTCCCAGTCGGTGAGGAACTGGGATGGCATTTTCAAAGGAAGGGATGCGAGAAGGTGAAAGAGACAATACCGCAGCTCCCGCCCAACGCCCTGCGCGTGCTGGAGCGGCGCTACTTACGCAAGGATGCCCAGCGAAACGTCGTCGAAACGCCGGCCCGGATGTTCGCCCGCGTGGCCGGAAACGTTGCCCAGGCGGACGCCCTATACGATCCACGCGCCGACGTCGAGGCGACGGCGCAGGAGTTCGACGAGCTGATGGCGAGCCTCGGCTTCTTGCCGAACACGCCGACGCTCATGAACGCGGGCAGGGAGCTGCAGCAGCTATCGGCCTGCTTCGTGCTGCCGATCGAGGATTCCCTGCTGAGCGTTTTCGAAACGCTCAAGGAAGCGGCCCTCATTCACCACAGCGGCGGGGGCACCGGCTTCGATTTCTCCCGGGTCCGGCCCCGGGGCGACCTGGTGCGGACGACGAGCGGGCTGGCCAGCGGACCGATCTCGTTCCTGACGATCTACGACGCCGCCACCTCGGTCATCAAACAGGGGGGCACGCGGCGCGGCGCCAACATGGGCATCCTCCGCTTCGATCATCCCGACATCTGGGAGTTCCTGGCCGTCAAGCGCACGCCGGGCGCCGTCTCCTCCTTCAACTTATCGGTGGCCGTCACCGACGACTTCATGCGGGCCGTCGAGGAGGGGCGGGAGATTGGCCTGGTGAACCCACGTGATAACCAGGTCGTGCAGACCGTGGCGGCAGGGGACCTCCTCGACCGCATCGTGGAGAACGCTTGGGCGCACGGCGAGCCGGGGATGATCTTCCTCGACCGCATCAACCGTGACAACCCGACTCCCCAGCTGGGCCCCATGACGGCGACCAATCCCTGCGGGGAGCAGCCTCTTCTACCGTACGAGTCGTGCAACCTCGGCTCGCTGAACCTGCGACAGATGCTCAGCTGGCACGGCGGGCGGGCCGTGCTGGACTACGACCGCCTGGCCCGCACCATCAGGAGCGCCGTCCACTTCCTAGACAACGTCATCGACGTGAATAGCTACCCCTTGCCGGCCATCGACACGCTCAGTCACGGCAACCGGAAGATAGGCCTCGGGGTCATGGGCCTGGCCGATACCCTTATCGAGCTAGGCATTCCCTACGATTCAGAGGAGGCGCTAGACTTCGCCGAGGAGTTGATGCGCTTCTTCGCGCGGGAGGCCCACGCCGCCTCGGCGGACCTGGCGCGGGAGCGAGGGGTCTTCCCCAACTACTCGGGTAGCAAGTACGAGGCCGAGGGCGGGCCGCGCCTGCGCAACGCCACCGTGACCACGGTCGCCCCCACGGGGAGCATCAGCATCATCGCCAACTGCTCCAGCGGCATCGAGCCCGTCTTCGCGCTCTCCTACTTCCGACGCATCCTCGAGGGGGAAGAGTTGGTGGAGGTACACCCCGTCTTCCTCCGCCTGGCCAAGGAGCACGGATTCTACAGCGAGGACTTGATGCGCAAGGTGGCCGAGCGCGGGACGGTGCAGGACCTTCGCGAGGTGCCCGCCGACCTGCGGCGCGTCCTGGTCACGGCCCTGGAGATTGCCCCCGAATGGCACGTGCGCATGCAGGCGGTCTTCCAACGCTACGTCGACAACGCCGTCTCCAAGACGGTCAACTTCCCCACCAGTGCTAGCAAAGAGGACGTGCGCAAGGTCTTCATGCTGGCTTACCAACTTGGCTGCAAGGGGGTAACGGTCTACCGCTACGGCTCGCGCGACAGGCAGGTGCTGAACCTCAACCGGGCATGTCCCACCTGCACCTGGGACGGCATCCACACCGAGCCTACCGTCCCCCCCACGAGCCTTCGCGAAAGCATCAAAGCTTCGCCGGGGAGCTAGGGCCGGCACGGCCGTGCCAGGCCGACCCTCACCCTTTCCCTTTCCCTCCCCCTGGAAGGGAGAGAGGACTCGTGCGTTCGCCTGGTGGATGATGGGGCTGGCGCTCTCCCTCGTTCCACCTAGCAGGCGGCCAAGCCGTAGCGCGGGGACTTGTCCCCCGCGGTCCGGTAGGGCAGGCGCTTGGCGTGGGTCGGTGTGTCTGCCGGCCAACCCTCTGCGGCGGTAGAAACGATGGATTAGCCGTTTGCAGGGACGGTGATAGGCCGGGAAGAGAGCTAGAGAGACGCCGCGGGGAGCAAGCCCCCGCGCTACAGGCTGCTTACGGTGCCTATCCTCGGACACGTAGGGCAGGCTCTTGTGGCCTGCCGCCCGGCCGGCGTCGAGCCGGCCCTCCTTGCCCTCGCCCTTTTGGGGATACGGCGAGGGAAACTACGGGGCGGCAGGGGACAAGCCCCTGCCCTACGGTCTGCCGCACGGCAGGGTGGATTTCGTGTCGCCTCTTCCGGGGCGTCGCCTCGGCCTGTCCGCTAGCGCGGTTTGGGGACGGTGCGGGCATCGGCGGTGGCGAGGATGGTTGCGTCGTCGCGCGGCCAGTCTGCCGGTAGGCTGGGTGGGGCGATGGCCACCGTGAGCGAGCCGCTCGGCGTTTGGGTGCGGCCGGCGTCTTCGACGCCAAAGGCCTGGCCACCGGCGACGAGCTCCCTGACGAGCCGGGCGGGGGCCCGCAGCAAGGCCATCGGCAGTCCCGCCGCTTGCCACTTCGCCCAGGCGGCCAGTTGGCCGCGCTCCCCCTGCAGCACGAGGGCGGCGTGGGCCGTCTGGGCGGCGACCTTTCCCGCCGAAAGCCCGAGCTCCCCGTT
>JAJZQK010000075.1 GCA_021847625.1 Chloroflexota bacterium | reverse complement strand
GAAGGCGGCCGTCTTGGCGGCGTCGTCGTAGGTCGCCGTGTCGGGCGGCACGGCCTTGAACTTGACCGCCAGACCGTACTGGTCCTCCAGCGACTTCACCGCCTGGGCCGAGTTGAGCACCGGCTGCAGCTTGGCGTCGAAGATGTCGCCGCCGTACGCCCAGAGCCAGGCGTACCACTCCTTGTACGTCATCGGCAGTGCCTTGGCGTGGAAGGCCGTCCCATACTCTGTGGGCGACTTGGGATTGATCGACTTGGTGAACTGCTTGGCGATTTCCATGAACTCGGTCCACGTCTCCGGCGGCTTGTCGATCAGGTCGGACCGGTAGAAGTAGGCCCAAGTGGCGAGCTCGATGGGGAGGGCGTATGTCTTCCCCTGAGCACTGAAGTCCTTACTCCACGAGGCGGCCTTGCGCGTTTGATCGGTGAACTCAGTCCAGTTGTAGTCCGCGCCCGTGAGGTTGGGGTCCTTGAGGTAGTCGTCCAGCGGCGCGATCATCCCCTGGCTGGCGTACTGGGAGAGTACGGTGTCGTTGAAGGCGAGGATGTCCGGCTTCTTCTCCTTGGCGAGCGAGAGGCTCATTTGCCGCTGGTAGAAGCCGGCGAGGGGCGGGTTCTCCCAGGTGACAGTCACCCCCTTCTCTTGCTGGTACTTCTTGAGCATCTCGTTGAGGGAAGCCGTCCAGTAGTTGTCGAAGAGGATCATCGACAACTCGGACACCTTGGTCTTGGCCGCGGGAGCCGCGGTCGACTGTGGTGCCGCCGGCTGCGCGGGGGCCGGCGTCGCGGCCGGCTGGCAGCCTGCGACCAGGCCGAGACCGGCTACTGCACCGGTTAGGGTTGACGCCAGGACAAGGAACCGTCGACGAGTGATCCGCTCAGTGGGCCTCATGCGCTGCTTCCTCCTCCATTTCTGCTGACGCCCCGGACGATCGGTCGATCCGACCATTCCAAAGGCCGGCTGCATCCCTGTCAAGACACGCGAAGCCTTTGTGGTAATACTTCTTACGTCTTGTGCATATGCTACCTCCTGCCCTATCGCTTGTCAAGGGAGGGGTTGTCGCGGTTGCAGATCGCGCGGTTGAACTCGTAGGGCCGCTTGCGGCCAAACGAAAGGTCCATCCTCACGCTGGGGCGGCTGCGCCCTGCCGCATTCCTAGTGCGCCTCCACTAATTCATCCTCGTCCGCCATAAGTCGTTCGACGGTAGCGATCAGTTCGAGCAGCTGCCTGTGCTTTCTCTTTCTGACAGACTCGATATCCTTGCCTGTCCAGTCGAAGAAGCCCTTTCCCGCCTTAACGCCAGTTTGGCCTCGGGCAACCCTCTCGGCCAGCACCGGCAGAGGCACCTTCGAGTTCTCCAGCGTGGGATACACTGAAGCCATGCCATGGTAGTGGACGTCCAGGCCGGACCAGTCTCGCTGCTCCAGCATCCCCCAGAGAGGCAGCCTCAGCCCCAGCCCCAGGCGAGTAGCCCGCTCGATGTCCGAGGCGCTGGCCGCTCCGCTCTGGAGCAACGACATGGCCTCACGAGCAAGGGCTGCCTGAAGTCGGTTGACCAGGAACCCTTTCAAGTTCTTCCGACACACTACTGTCTGCTTGCCACATCGCTCCCAGAGGGCGACCGTGGTTTCCACGACCTGGCCCGAGGTGTAGCTGCCGCACCCAACCTCGACCAGCGGCATCACCAGGTGGGGGGTGAAGAAGTGGGAACCGACTACCCTCTCAGGGTGCCAAGTCTTCTCGGCTACATCGTCGACGCTAAACCCGGTGGAGTTCGTTGCCAGGATCGTCTCGGGAGGTGCCAACCTATCCCACTCTTCGAAAAGTGCCTGCTTCAGTGGGAGATTCTCGGTGGCCGCCTCCATGACGAACTGGGCGCCCTCGGCGGCCAGAGAGGGCGACGTGGTCAAACTGATGCGGGACAAGATAGGCCAGAGTTCCTGCTCGGGGAGCTTCCCCAGATCCACCAGCAGGTGCAGGCTCTCCCTCACCCGCTCCAGCCCCCGCTCGAGGACGGCGTCGCTCACGTCCAACAGGCGGACCTGGCAGCCACCCCGCGCCATGATCACCGCCAGCCCTGCGCCCATCAGCCCTGCGCCGACGACGACGGTCCTCTCGATCTTGCTGGCCTCGCTGGACATAGGCAGCTCCGATCCTTTAGCAGCGTAACAACATCGGGGCGCCGGCCCCGTTCGGTCCCTCAGCGTGCCGGCGGCTCACGTCTCCAACTGCAGCACTACTGCCCCACCATTGCCGCCGTTCCCGCAAATTGTCGCCAGGCCCAGGCCGAGACCCTTCTCACGCATGATCTCCAGCAGCGACAGGACTATTCTGGCTCCAGAGATGCCGACGGGATGACCGTAGGCGATGGCGCCCCCGTAGAGGTTCACCTTGTCCATGGTCAGGTCGAGTTCGGACATCACGGCCAGCACCATGGCGGCGAAGGCCTCGTTGATCTCCACCACGCCGACGTCCCTCAGCGAGAGGCCCGCTCTCGCCAGCGCCTTCTGGGTCGCCGGCACGGGGGCCAGGGCGAAGTCCTTCGGCTCCACCGCCGCGACAGCTCCCGCCTTGAGCCGCGCGACGCCCGACAGCCCCAGCTCCCGCGCCCGAGCCCGCGACGCCAGGACCAGGGCGACGGCGCCATCGGTGATGCCCGAGGCGTTGCCCGCCGTAACCGTCCCGTTGGGCTTGAAGGCGGCCGGCAGGGCCGCCAGCTTCTCGAGAGAGGTGTCGGGGCGGGGGTGCTCGTCCTCCTGGACCAGCACTGAGCCCTTGCGCTGTGTGATCTCTACCGGGACCACGGTCCGCGCCGTGAAGCCGGTCTTCTTCGCCTCCTCGGCCCGCTGCTGGCTCATCAGCGCGTACTCGTCCTGGGCAACGCGCGTGATCCCCCGACGTTCGGCCATCTCCTCCGTCAGTTCGCCCATGTGCTTGCCAGTGATCGGGTCGATGAAGCCATCCTTGTACATCGCGTCCAGTAGTCGAGCATCGCCCATCCTCGCGCCCCAGCGTGTGTCGGGGCTGAGAAACGGGATGCTGCTCATGTGCTCGGTGCCGGCGACCATGACCAGGTCAGCCTCCCCAAGACGGATGGCCTGCCCTGCCAGCAGCAGCGCCTGCATGCCTGAGACACAGGCCTGCTGGATAGTGCAGACCGGACAGGATGCCGGCAGGCCGCCCCGCAGGGCGACGAGCCGGCCCGGGTTGGGCCCGTTACCGGCCTGCCGAGCATGCCCCACGAAGCCCTGGTCGAAGGCCTCCGGCGGAGCGCCCGTCCTCTCCAAGGCACCTTTGACGGCCACGGCCCCCAGCTCTACGGCCGTCAGGTCTTTCAGCGCGCCTCCGAACTTGCCGATGGCCGTTCGCACGCCGCCGAGGAACAGCACGTCTCTGTCGTTCATCGGATTCGCTACCTCTACTTCAGCGTGATCTCAGCGTGATCAGGGCATCCACGGCCTTCACTCCCTGCCCCTCGGGGAGTACCAGTAGCGGGTTCACGTCAATCTCGGCGGCTACACCCTCCAGGGCCGCGGCCATCCTGGATACTGCCGCCAGGGCCTCGTATAGAGACGCCAGGTCCCTCTTTGTCGTGCCCCGTGCCCCGGTCAGCAGCTGGTACCCACGCAGCTTCTGGAGTAGCTGTGCCGCCTCGGAGACCTCTAGCGGGCACAGGTGGAGGGCAACGTCCCTAAGAATCTCAGTGAAGATCCCCCCCAGTCCGACCAGCAGAACAGGGCCGAAGCTGGGATCGTAGCTGACCCCGGTAATCACCTCCAGGCCACCGTTGACCATCTCCTCCACTAGGATCCCCCGGATGGCCTCAGGCGAGCCGTGCTCCCTTGCGCGGGCCAAGACTCTCGCGTGAGCCAACCGCAGCTGCTGGGCGTTGGCCACATTCAGCTCGATAACGCGGGCGTCGCTCTTGTGGAGGAGTCCGATGGCCTGAGCTTTCACCACGACTGGGTAGCCCAGGGCTTCGGCAGTCTGAAGGGCCTCGGCCGAAGAGCCAACCAGCTGGCCTCGAGGCACAGGGACGCCAAAGGCCGCCAGCACCTGCTTCGCCTCCCACTCCAGCAGGTGATCCCGACCCTGAGCCCTAGCGCCGTGGATGAGCTGCCGAACGACCTCAGGCAACACTGCCGGCCCGGCGGCCGGGAAGACCCTCTGGCTGGCGGCCTCTCTGCGCATGTTGAAGGAGGTGGCTGCTGCTAAGGCGTCGATAGTCCGAGTGGGGGTCGGGAAAACCGGAATACCGGCGGATCGCAATGCCTCCAGAGCTTCGCTGGGCGCTGCGGTCCAGCTGACGTACAGAGGGTTTGTGACGGTCTTAGACAACTCCGTTAGCTCCGCCGCGACCCGGGACCAGTGCAGGTCCATCAGGCCCAAGCAGAAGACTATGCCGTTCACCTGGGGGTCGCGGTCGACGAGCGCAATGGAGTCGCGAAGCAGCGCCGGCTCGGCGATGAATTGAGCCGTGACGTCGACGGGGTTCCCGGTAGCGCCGAACCGCGGCACCACCCCTAACAGCTGCTTCTTCGTCTCGTCCTGAAGCTCGGGCACCACCAGCCCAACCATCTCCGCCCGGTCCGCCGCCAGGACGCCGGCTCCTCCCGACTGCGTCACGATACCAACGCCTCTGCCTTGGGGAAGGCGGGCGCTGCTGAGAAAGGCGGAGGCGTAGTCCAGCAGCTGCTCTTCGGTATCGGCCCGCACGATGCCCAACTCCTCGAAAGCGGCCGAGTAGACCGCATCGGTGCCGGTCATGGACCCCGTGTGGGAACGCGCCGCGCGGGTGCCGGCCGAAGATCGCCCCACCTTGATCAAGACGATCGGCTTCCCAAGAGAGGCGGCCTTCCGGGCCACCTCCTTCAGCTTGCCGCCGTTCTTCAGCCCCTCAACGTAGCCGGCAATCACCCGTACCTCAGGATCGTCGAGTACGTAGTCCACGTAGTCAGCGAACTCCAGGTCCGCCTCATTCCCGCTGCTGATGAAGTACTTGAACGTGAGCCCGCTCTCCAGGGCCATCCCGAATAGGAAGGTGCCGAAGGCGCCACTCTGGGTGATGAAACCGATGGGGCCAGAGGCGGGCTTCCGCTCCAGCGTCTGGCTGAAGCTGGCGGTCATGCCCGAGGTGAGGTTGGCGATGCCGAGGGAATTGGGGCCGCAAACCAGTAGCCCGCTCTCCCGAGCGAGCACCCCTATCCGCTCCTGAGCCGCCTTTCCCTCCTCACCCATCTCGGCGAAACCGGAGCTGAAGACGACGGCGCTCTTGACACCGCGCTTGGCGCAGGACTCCAGGACGTCGGACACGGCCTTGGCGGGCACCGCAACGATCGCCATGTCGATGTCGCAGTCGATGGCCTCCAGATTAGGGTAGCAGCGGAGGCCGGCGATCTCGCCGTACTTGGGGTTGATGGGCAGGATCCGGCCTCCGTACTTGAACTCGAGAAGGTACTTGAGAGGCCTGCCGTTGATCTTGGAGAAGTCGTCCGAGGCCCCGACAATGGCCACCGACTGGGGTTCAAGGATAGCGCGAAGGGACTCACGCTGAGCAGTCACTGTTCTTCCCCCGGACTCGGAACTTGGTTAGTAGCTATGGCTAGCAGGCAGTATCAGAGTGCCGGGCAGGGATTCCTATGTCAACCGTTGTGGCGGAGGCGCGGCGACGGCCCTGGAAAGATCGCCCGCTGTGGACTGGACTGCGGGGAGCAGCCGCTCCACCCGCGCCTCGTCCAGCCGCGCTCTGGGACCATAGACCGTCAGGCACCCAACGACCTGGCCGTGCCCATCTCGCAGCGGGGCGGACACGGCCGACGCCAGGAGTGCTCTCTCCTCGTAGCTCACGGCGTAACCGCGGGCCCGGATATGGGCCAACTCGCGTCGCAGGGCAACGGGGTCGGTAATGGTATAGGGGGTAAGAGGGACAAGGCCCGAGACCTCGATGACTCGCTCGACGACCTCCTGGGGCATGTAGGCAAGCAGGAGCTTTCCCGTTGCCCCGCAGTAGAGGGGTTCCGGCTTGCCAACCTCCATGGTGTAGCGTAGGGAGTTGCAGCTCTCCACCTGCGCGAGACAGACTCGCTCCAGGCCGTAGGGAATGTGAAGGCACACAGTCTCACCGGACAGTTCCCGTAGACGCTCCATATGGCGCTGGGCAACCCCAAGGAGAAGGTTCCGCTCGCGCAAGAAGACAGAGGCCATCCTCACGAGACCCAAACCCAGTCCATAGCGTTGAGTCAAGGGCTCCTGAACGACAAGGGCACGCCCGGCCAAAGCGTTGAGAAGTCCGTGGACAGTGCTCTTGGGCAGACCGGTCCTTTCGGAGATCTCCGTGACACCCAGGCCTCCTGCTTCATCCTGGAGGCAGGAAAGCACATCCACGACGCGATCAACCAACCGCAAGGATAGCCCCCCCTCGGTGTTCGACGTAGTCGAGCGAGTGTTCAGTTTCTACATTGTAGACTTCCCGCACACGCTTGTCAAGGCCAATCCCAACTCGTCGCGGTTGCAGAGCGTGTGTCCGAACTGGGGTCAAACCGTGTTGCTGGCAGTCTGAGTGTGGTTAGGGAAGGCGAAGGCCGGGCTGATTCACCAAACAGGCTGCCTGGCCGTGGCCCTGGCGCCGGCAGTGCTGGTGAATTCGGTGGCTCCGGGCACGATGGCGGGCACGCGCATGACGGCCAACCTCGACCCCCAGTACACCGAGAGGGCGGTCAGCCTGGCCCTCACCCGCGACTTCACCGCCAAGGAGGACGTGGTGGCGCAGGTGCTGACGCTGCTGCGCAGCGACAGCACCACCGGCCAGACCATCTGCGTGGACGGGGGCAGGGTGTTCCACTAAAGCGATGTGGTGTCAGCTTGCAGGACGGGGTACTCGACAAGCCGGATGAATGGCGACAGAACTGGCCAATCGCTGGACGTGAAACACCACTCGACCCGGCGAGCCCTCCAACAGGCAATGGAATTCCCGCTGCTATGCTGGTGCGCGGTAGGGTTGCCACCGTCCGACAATGCTATCACACGGCCAAGCGTAGGAAGCTAGCTAGCGAACTTAGGTCGTGCTCCCAGAGGATCGCGACGCCGCCGTCCTGGGCATCCTCCAGATTCTTCAGCTTGAAGACTCCCGAGAGAACTGCCGCGGGGCAGGCCTGTTGACCGAAAGCCTCTCGCCAGTGCCCCGCTTTGCCACCAACCTCACGGTTCAGTCTCTTGACGCTATTTGTACCGCTATTGCTGACCTTGCATTCGATTAATAGCAGGCGACCGTTATGAAGGCCTACTGGGACATCGTATTTGGTGTCTGCGACGATCACCTCTCCGACACAGTACTCCCCCCGGGCAAGGTCACCAACTACATTGATCTTTCTGTTGCGGACCTCGACGAATCCGGCATCTCGGAGAACGCCACGAACCTTCGCTTGCTGGCGAACAGCCGATGTGTTTCGCCGCTCAGTCTGTACTCGCTGGACGGCCATCAACCCAGCGGTCCAGCGGATCGCCGTGTAGCGCTCAGGGGCTGTTGGGGCTCGCTGAGGCACTGCAAAAAGCCAAGGAAAGCGGTCTTGGTCGAGACCGGTCGAGATCACTGACGCGGCTTTGCGGGCCAAGTCGGGCGGCAATCCGCGGCGGGTGGCGATGGAGGTCTCGGCCAGCGTATCCAGATCGTCGGCGCTCACTGGTGGTCCTCCCAGATACCGCGCCGCCTCGATGAGGCCAGCCTGGTCCGAAAGGGCGTTTCCACTGCCCAGATCACGGAGATCGTCCGTAGCCGCGAAGAGCCGCGTGACTACCTCAATCCTCTCCGCTAGGACTGTCCTGTAGCGTTCACCGCCTTCAGCAGCTCGCTCCTCGATGAACACCTCAATGGCTTCGGTACGGGACCTTTCCAGCGACTGTCTATCCCATTGCGGCGGACAGGCCGCGGCTGATGGTGTCATCAGAGTATGCCCTTTGCGGAAAATCGAAGGGCTTCCATCTCGCGGGGCTCGAACTTCTCCAAGCCGCCGTGGTAGGTCCGACCATTTCCCCGAAACGAATCGCGCGCCTCGTTGAGGCGAACGACGAGGGCCTTGAGCTCGTCTGGGCTTAGCGCTCGCTTGGGATAGATGCCGTGCGCGACGTTGACGATTGCCAATCCATCAGGATTCAACGCAAAACGCGGTGGTCTCCGAGCCATGTATGACACCACAATAGGCGCTGGCCTCCAGTGCCCCAGGAACCACCAGGGGTGACGATGCGAAGGGATATACCGCGAATCAATGGGCGGCCGGTCTCCATGCGCCTCTTCGCCGCGTCGCAGATAGGCATCGAGCTCCGGGTGCGCACTCCTGTTGATGGATGGCGGCACATCCAGGAGTAGTCGGCGCTCTGGAGCATCACGAATGATTCCGTTGGAGGAAAGTATCTCGTCAGCACCAACAATCGCCGGCCGACACCAGGCCGAGATACCTAGCTCCGCAGCTCTGTCTCGACTTAGGATGAAGAAGTCGTTGGCCCCGGTGACAAGACCTCGGTGGACGCGGGCGATTTCTCCCAGTCTCGCCGTGTCGTCCTCGATAGTGCCGTCACGCGCGCTCAAGGTGAGCGTCCAACGGGAAGCCCGCCGTAGAGCGTCCGAGCTGACCTCGCTCCCGCCATCAAGTTGGTGCAGGTCAGCGGTACGACCAACGGTTCGAAAACGAACGGTGGGCCAAGCCGACCCAACCTCAAAGCAGGCGATCACGGCGGTCGTCATCGCGTCGGCGAAAGGAACCGCTCTCGGGTCGACAAGATGGAGCGCCCTCACCCCGAGATTATCCAGGAGTAGTCTACGCAGGGCATGACCGTAGTTTACATCAAGCCACTCGGCGCTGGTAACAAAGCAACCTAGGTCCCCCGGTCTAGCATACCGGGCGGTGGCTAGGTAGAAGTAGACATGAAGGCCGGCAAGAGCCGATAGGCGCAGCCCAAGCCGACGTGCCGTACGCACAGCCCACTCTTTTGCATCTGGAGTCAACTGGTGATGTCTGACATAAGGTGGATTGCCTATAAATGCGGTTCGACCCAGACAACGAGGCAGGTCAAGCCCGGTATAGTCAACATGGAGAACGGTCGCCGCAACCGCGCCGAGCACCTTGAGCACCGCACGGGTTAGGATCGTCTGCAACGGATCCAAGTCCACGGCGACGATCCGCAGGTCCTTCCTTCTCCGAGCGATAGACGCGACAAATCGCCCGCTTCCACAGCCGGCATCCACGACTCGCGTAGGGTTGAAACCCATGACCCACTCGACCATTGGTTCGACTATCTCTGGAGGAGTGTAGAACACCCCCGTCTCACGCCGCTCAGACGACATCCGAATGCTGCAGAATCTTGCGCCCAAGGGATCGTGGCCGGCTCGAATAGAGGCGGCGACATCGGATAGCTCCCCCCCCGGAGTGCCTTCTAGCGCGGAGGCCATCTGGAGGAGCCCACGCTCTGCCTCTGAGAGGGCACCTCCTGAGCAGGCCGCACCCAGGTCGAGAGCCAGTCGCAGCAGTCTCTGCTCTCTTTCAATCGTCAGCTGGGTGGGCATGACAGGAGTCGCGGCCGATGACATTTCCGAGCCCCGGCTCTCACTGCCGGTCATAGGGAGATCAAGTAGCGTCTGGTACTGTCGACGTATGGAGGCTGAACTCACTTTCGATAACCCGAAACCGCCTTGAGTGCTCAAGACAGAGCCGCCAGACGTGCGCTGTCGCGGGCCCCGGCCGTCGAAGATACTCACGTGTGGCTCCTAGGCCAGCCCGGCAAGCGTCATCTTCTTTCACAGAGTGAGCGTCACCAGCGTGCTTGGCTAGACAGTAGGAAAGACGGATCCCGCGCGAGCGGATGAAGGTACTCAACTAAGTAGGCAGCCCGGCGTCCCAAGTATAGCACAATAGGGACCATATGGAGGGCTACGAGTCGAACGCCTTACGCATTGGTGATCATCTACCCTATGGTCACC
>JAJZQK010000074.1 GCA_021847625.1 Chloroflexota bacterium | reverse complement strand
GGCTGGGGCTGGCGATTGCTAAGCATCTGGTCCAGGTGCACGGCGGGCGCATCTGGGCCGAGTCGGCCGGGCCGGGTCAGGGGGCCACGTTCACGTTCACCCTACCCGCCGCCGTGCCTGTCGGGCCGGCGCAGGGCGCATAGTTGCGTCCCCGGGGTCACGGTGGCGGTTTAGCATGCGGCGAGACGTCTACCCCGGTTCGAACTGGATGCCTTGCCGCACACGGATTGGCTACCTGCCAAGTAGACGGTGCGCTCAGCGCACCGTCGCAGTCGGCAATACGGGGCGGGAAACCCGGTCGGCTCCTCTCTTGTGGCCAGCAGGTCCTCCGTGTCAAAATCCTTCAGCGCCAGCTCAATGCTGTCTCGATTGAGTTCGCCCAATTATATCCTCCTCGACTTCGACCTGGCCGGGCAAGACGCATCCTTTGGTCGCGCAGCCATTCTCGTGGGCGACGACGTTGCGTCTGAGTAGTCCCACGTAGCCGTTGCTGCCCGGGTGCCCGCTACGGGGAGAGCCAATGGAGCCTCTGCCGGCGCCCCTGTCATCCCCGCGCAAGCGGGGATCCAACGTTATTTGGGGCGAACGCCGTTCGCCCTCTGGCCTGCACCGGATGGATTCCCGCTCCCGCGGGAATGACGGAATTGGCCGGCCGTGCAGCAAACACAAGGCTGGGCTGTTTAGCCGGAGCTGCTCAGCCGGCTAGCCTATCCAGGACGGCCCGCCCTGGGCTGGTTGGCCGGCCGCTGTGTCGAGCGGCGGCCTCTATCGCCTCTCTGGGATCGAGATAGCGTCTCGGCAGTTGGCGGTTGTCCTCGTCGCCGAGGATTACGCAGCCGTTCGTCCAAGGTAGGGCTACCACGTAGATCCCCGAGGTTGGGCCTTCCCCCTTGAAGTGTATCCATCGTCCGGTGGGCGACGCCTCGAACTCCTTGCCCGTCTCTTGGGCGAGGTCGGCCAGCGCCTTGTCTGCGATTGCCATCCTGATTCCTCCCCCGGCCGGCGGCGCTTTCCGCCCCGCCCATCACGGCCGGTTCTCTGCCCGGTGTGTTGACTGTAGTATAAGGGCCTCTTGTGAAGGGACGGTGAAAGGACGGCAACGGGTCTGCGGGTTTCTGTAATCTTCCTGTAAGCGGGGGCGGGCAGGCGCGCACCGCGGGTGATCCGTAGTATAATGCTATACCGATCCTCGGGATAAGCTGTACTGGGATGTGGTGAATGGATCTCCCCAGATTGGTAATCGCCGGCAACGTAAGCGGCGCAGGGAAAACGACCATCGCCCTGGGATTGATGGCGGCACTGCGTTCGTGCGGTTTGCGCGTCCAGCCGTTCAAATGCGGTCCCGACTACATCGACCCTGCCTTCCACTACTACGCCTGCGGCCGTTCTTCCCGCAACATCGACAGCTGGCTTCTGAGCCGGAATAGCATGATCGATCTCGTGGCGCGGGCGGGCGTCGGCGTCGACGTGGCCGTCATCGAAGGCCTGATGGGTCTGTACGACGGGCGTAGCGGCCTCGGCCCCGAGGGGAGCACGGCGGAGATCGCGAAGTGGCTGCGCGCCCCCGTGCTGCTCGTGATCGACATCAGCCGCACCGCGCAGAGCGCCGGCGCCATCGCGATGGGCTACCAGGAGTTCGATCGGGAGGTGCAGATAATCGGGGCCGTCCTCAACAACGCGATGGGCCCCACCCACCTGGCCAGAGCCACCGAGTCCGTCGAGGCGGGCGCGGGCTTGCCGGTGCTGGGCCACGTGGTCTACGACCCCGCGATCACGCTGCCCGAGGCCCACCCGACCCTGATGCCTCCCAGCGACCGGGAGGAACTCCTGCCGCGGGTCGAGAGGACGCGCGCCGCCCTGGAGGCGACGGTGGACGTCGACGCCCTGCTGAAGGCCATGCGCTCGGCCTGGCCACTGCCGCACATCGCGGGCGGGGGGCCATTTCCTTCCGTTTCTCGTCCACCGAGCGCGCGCATTGCCCTCCTCAGGGATGAGGCGTTTGATCTGTACCAGCCCGACAACCTGGACCTGCTGACGGCCTGGGGGGCCGAGCTCGTGCCCACGAGCCCTCTCCACGACGACGCGCTGCCCCCCGGTGTGGACGGCATCTACGTCGGTCCCGGCTTCCCGGAGGTCCACCTTCCCGCCCTGGCCGCGAACGAATCATTTCTCCAGTCCCTGCGGGTGATGGCCGAGGAAGGGGTGCAGGTGTACGGGGAGTGCGGCGGCCTGGCTTACCTAACCGAGGGCATCGTCGACCGAGAGGGGATGCGGCATCGCTTGGCGGGGCTCATCCCTGCCTGGTGCCGGATGGGCGATCATGGCGTGCGCATCGGCTACGCGCTGGCGACGGTGAACAAGGACAACCTCATCGCCCGCCACGGCCGGCGTGTGCGGGGGCACGAGTTCTATTGGGCGGACGCGGACCTGCCCGAAGAGCAGGCTGCCTATCACATCGTCGACCCGGAGGAGCGGCTGGAGGGCTATGCCCAAGGCAACGTGCTAGCCTCGCGACTGCGCCTGCACTTCGGCAGCGACGCCAGCCTGGCCCGAAACTTCGTGGACCGCTGCACGCGCAAGACGGGGGCGAGGACCAAGTCGCCCAGCCGGACTGCTAACAAACCGAGTTGACCGCGGGGACGTGACTTGGTACTATTTCCCTGTTTGCGTCCAAATTTGCATCCGGGCCGAATGAGGAGGTCTCGACCATAGCCGGCAGCAACGCGCCTTTCTTATCGCTCATCGTCCCCGCCTACAACGAGGAGTCCCGCCTGCCCGACAGCCTCGCCAAGATCGTTGCCTATCTTCGCAAACAGGACTACGAATGGGAGGTTGTCGTCGCCAACGACGGCAGCGAGGACGGCACGGCCGCGGTAGCCGAGCGCTTTACCGCCCTGGATGGGCGGGTTCGCTTGCTGAACCTTAGGCATCTGGGCAAGGCGGCGGCCGTGCGCGGCGGCATTCTGGCGGCGCGGGGGGAGCTGGCCTTCATCTGCGACGCCGACCTCTCCATGCCGATCGAAGAAGTGGCCAAGTTCTTGCCTTCCTTCGCGCAGGGATATGACATCGCCATCGGCTCTCGGGAAGCGACGGGGGCAAAGCGCTACGGTGAACCCTTCTACCGGCATCTGATGGGTAGGGTCTTCAATCGCCTGGTGCGCTTGTTGACGGTGGGCGGCTTTCAGGACACCCAGTGCGGGTTCAAGTGCCTGCGGGCCGCGGTGGCGCGTGACCTCTTCAACCGCATGCGGCTGTACTCGGACGACGGTAGGCCGATCAAGGGGCCGATGGTGACCGGCTTCGACGTCGAGCTGCTCTTCCTGGCCTTGCGGAGCGGGTACCGGGTGGCCGAGATTCCCATCGATTGGTACTATGCCAAGGGCAGCAAGGTCAACCCGGTTCGGGATACTTTCCGGATGTTCGGGGACGTGGTGAAGGTACGCATAAATGACCTCAGGGGACAGTACAACCATCGGCAGCCGGCGCTCTAGGCTCGCCGTCCGGCATTTTGCGCTGGCCGCGATCGTAACCCTCTACGTCGCCTTCGGCGTTGCCTACACCGTCAAGACCCCCAAGTGGAACAATCCCGACGAACCGGCCCATTTCAACTACCTCCGCCAGATCGCGATGACCGGAACCTTGCCGGTGTTGCAGCAGGGCGACTACGACCAGCACTACCTGGAACAGCTGAAGCCCGCCCAGTTCCCAGACCCGATGCCGATCGACGGCATCAGGTACGAGTCGCATCAGCCGCCCCTCTACTACATCCTCTCCGCCGGGCTCTACGATCTGACGGAAGGTCTGAGCCTCAATCGCCAGATCTTGATCTTGCGCTCGTTCTCGGTGCTGCTGGGGGCTCTCGTATTGTTGGCCGGCTACAAGGTCGTGCGCGAGGCCCTGCCCGGGTCGCCACTGCTCGCGGTGGGCACGGTGGCGTTCGTGGCGGGAGTGCCGATGCACATCGCCATGAGCGCGGCGCTGAACAACGACACGCTCGCGGAGCTCGTGCTGGTGCTGATCCTCCTCGTGGCCCTCAGCGGTGTCCGTCGAGGCTTCACCTACCGGCGAAGCGTCCTCCTGGGCGTGCTGCTGGGGGCGGCGCTCCTTACCAAGGTGACGATCTATTCCTCCCTGGCTCTGGCCCCGGCGGCGCTGCTCGCTCGCTGGTGGCTGATGAGGCGTTCCCTAGACGGCTCCCTACTTGCTCCCGTAGGGGCCGGCGGCTCTGCCGGCCCCGGGCGGACAGAGCCGTCCGCCCCTACGTACCCCAGCACGAGCAGTCATTTTCAGGGGAATGCCTCCCGGCCGGTGCTATCGGCCGCGGGTGGGGCGGGATCGGCGTCCCGGACGCGGGAGCCTTCGCTGTCCGTCCAGCTTGTCATCGCGTACGGCACGGCCGGGCTCCTCTCGGCCTGGTGGTTCGTGCGTAACGCCCTCACCTACGGCGGCCTGGACATCTTCGGCCTGGCCCGCCACGACGCCGTCGTCATCGGCCAGCCGCGGACGGTGTACGACTTGGCCGGCCTCAATTACTTCGTAACGACCACCTTCCGAAGCTTCTGGGCCCAGTTCGGTTGGATGGGGGTCCTCGTGGATAGCCGCATCTACCTGGCGCTGGCGCTTCTCTCGGCGGCGGCGACCGTGGGCTTCGCCATCTTGGTCTGGCGGCTATCGCGGCCGAGGGCGCCCTACGCCGAGTCGGAGCGCCTGGCGCTCGCCTTGCTGGGACTCTGCGCCGTCCTCGTCTTCGGCGAGCTGATCTACTACAACCTCACCTTCATCCAGGCCCAGGGGCGCTATCTGTTCCCGGCTATCGTGCCGATCGGCCTGTTCTTTGTCGCCGGCCTGCTGAGCCTCGTTCCCCGCCTGCTCGCGCCCGTGGCGGTTCTGGGCCTTTACCTGGCCCTGCTCGCCCTCGACTACGTCTGCCTCTTCCGGTTCATCGCCCCCTTCTTCGGCACCCTGTAGGGCTGTGCCCATAGTCCCCTGAAGATGGGGCAAGTGGTGTACCAGCAACCAACCGTAGGTGCCCAAGGATTCCCTTTCCCTTCCAGGGAGATGGTTAGGGTGAGGGTCGTCCCAGCGCCTGCCCAGCAGCTCGCCCAGAGACACGAGGCGGGCGCCAGCAATTCGTTGCCCGGCGGCGATGGGCGATTCCCCGCGGTTGCCGGCCTGGCTGGCAAGGGGTACTGCCCTCCGCGGTTCTGTTGACCACCTTATGAGCCCGTGCTATAGTAGCTTTGTTGGGGTATGCGTTGTCTTGAAGCAATTATCGCTTGGCTACAGTGAGGTAGGGTAGAGAGGAATGGAGAAACTACTGCGAGTCGACATGAGCACGTTGTCGGTGACAGAGGAACCACTTCCTCAGCGATACCGGAGGCTGGGGGGGCGCGCCCTCACCGACAAGGTCGTGATCGACGAAGTAGAGCCTACTTGCGATCCTCTGGGCCCGGGAAACAAGCTCGTCTTTGCCACCGGCATCTTCGCCGGGCACCTCGGCGTGTCCAGTTCCGGGCGCATCTCCGTGGGCACGAAGAGTCCGCTGACCGGCGGCATCAAAGAGGCAAACGGCGGCGGCACGCTGGGGCATAAGCTCGGGAGGTTGGGCTACAGGCTGGTAATTGTCGAAGGTCAGGCGCCTGACGGCAAGCATTACCTCCTCAAGATCGACAAAGAAGGCGCTCGCCTGCTCCCGGCCGACAGGGTGTGGGGTCTGGGCTGCTTTGCCACCGCGGACTCGCTGCGCGGCGAGCACGGCAGCCGCGTGAGCGTCACTACCATCGGCCCGGCCGGCGAACGCGGCTACATGATCGCCGGCATCGCCGTGACCGACATGGAGGGCGGCGCGAACCGCTACTGTGCGCGCGGCGGCGTCGGCGCCATCATGGGCGGCAAGGGCCTGAAGACGCTGGTCGTCGACGACGCGGGCGGCAGCGAGCCGCCGATAGCCGATCCGGAGGCCTTCCGCCGGGAAGCGAAGCGCTTCAACCAGGCCCTGCTCGAGCACCCTGTTACGAGCGAGAGCTATCCGAAGTACGGCACGCCCGCGCTCGTCGCGTACGTGAACGGCCTGGGCGCGCTGCCGACCAACAACTTCCGCAGGGGCGATTTCGCCCGGAGCGAAGCGATCAGCGGGGAGAGGTTGCGTGACCTCATATTGGAACGGGGCGGCGAGGGGCGCACGACCCACTCGTGCATGCCCGGCTGCATCATCCGCAGCTCCAACGTCTTCGCCGACCGCGAGGGCAGGGCCTATTGCTCGCCCATCGAGTACGAGACGATGGGCCTGTGCGGCAGTAACCTTGGCCTGGGAGATCTGGATTACATAGCGGAGATCAACCGCTGGTGCAATGACTTCGGGGCCGATACAATTGAGGTAGGGGCGGCGCTTGGTCTGGCGATGGACGCGGGACTGGCCAAGTTCGGGGATATGAACGGGGTGCGCCGCCTTCTAGAGGAGATCAGTTGCGGCACGATGCTGGGGCGGGTGCTGGCGCAGGGCGCCGTGGCCACGGGCCGCGTGCTGGGGCTCACGCGCGTACCGGCCATCCTGGGGCAGGCCGTTCCGGCCTACGACCCGCGGGTGATCAAGGGCAACGGCGTGACCTTCATCACCTCGCCGCAGGGCGCCGACCATACCGCCGGCAATTCGGTCCGCATGAAGATCCCCCACACGGACCCGGCCGGCCAGGAGGAGGTCTCGCGGTCGGCCCAGATATCGGCGGCGGCCATCGACGCCCTGGGCATCTGCCTGTTTGCCATCGCCCCGGTCGGCGCCAATCCGGACATCATCCCGGCGCTGGTCTCGGCCCTGTTGGGCGAGGAGGTACCTTCCGATTACTGGACCCAGCTGGGCACCGAGGTCATGCGCGACGAGATAGCCTTCAACAAGGCGGCGGGGGTGCCGCCGGTTCACGCACGGATGCCAGAGTACTTCCGGACCGAACCGGTGGCGCCGCATAACACGGTCTTCGACGTATCGCTTGCCGAAATCGAGGAAGTGGTCAGGTTCTAGCCCCACGGGGCCCGGGGCCTTGCCGGCGATGAAACGCGGCCCGGGCGGGCAGATCACTCTGCCCGCCCGGGCTTGGACGGAAAACCGTGGATTCTCTCTTGTACGCGTTGGGATTTCTGCTCTTCCCGGGGCTTCTCTTCGTAATACTGATGGGCGTCCTTTCGGCGTGGGGCCTGCGCTGGTTGGCAACGCTTGCCCGGCGCGAGCAGGCTTCGGCCTGGCGAGCCGTCTTTGCGGACACGCTCACCTTGGGTCGGCTCGGCTTGAAGCCGAGCGGGCGGGAGCTGGGGGCCACCACGACGGCGCTCCTGATCGGCCTGCTGGCCACGGCGATGGCTTCCGTCTCCATCTGGCGGGCGGCCTTCTCGCCCCAGCTCGCCTACGCCAACAACCTGATCGTCGTTCTCTTTCTGCTCTGGATCCCCGTGGTCGGCGCCTTCTATGCAAGCGACTGGGTCGCCCGCGGCCAAGGGAATAGCCAGGGCCGAGATGCCCTGCTCCTGATCTACGACCTCGTTCTGTTGCTCGCCCTGTTCGTGCCGGCGGTCAAGGTTCGCTCGTTGTTGCTGGGGGATATCCTCCTCGCGCAGAGCACGGCCGGCCCGCAGGCCATGTCGTGGGCAGGCGGCCTCTCCTTCGTGGTGGCGCTGCTGGCGGCCCGCGTGCACGTCTCGTTGCTGGGTACCCTCTGGAAGGAGAGCCTAGCCGAGGCTAACGGCGCCGCCGAGGCCATTCTGGTCCAGGTGCTGCGGGGCGCTTCCACCTTTGTTCTCCTGGCAAGCCTGGTGCTGCTCTTCTGGGCGGGCCCCGGCAGCGATGCCCTGGTGCAGTTCACCGCCTTCTGGCCGAAGTACGCGGTGACGCTCGCCCTGTTCGGCGGGCTGTTCGAAGTTATGCGCCGCCGCCAGCCGGAGCGCGTCCTGGCCTACGCCTGGATCCCCTTGGCCCTGCTGGCGGTCGGTGCCTTGGCCCTGGCGGCGGGAGGGTTCTAGCGTGGGCGTACTAAGCCATCTGACCATCCAGTTCCCGCTCGACATCATGGGCCTCGGCCCGTTGGGCAGTGCCCTGTTGGTGCTGACTGCCATCATTGGCCTTCTTACGTCGGTCTACCTGCTCCGCTGGTCCGGCGGCGGCCACATGCTGCTGCTAGTGGTCTTCTTCATCGCGCTTGGCCTCGTCTTCTTCGGCGTCGACAACGTGCTGCTGTTCTACGGCCTGTGGGCGGTCGCCTTCTTCCTCTTTGCCTGGGGCATAGGCCAGCTCGGCGCCAACACCCTGACCCTCCCTCTGACGCTGGGGGGCGTCGTCGGCTCGCTGGCAATGCTGGCCAGCCTGCTGATCCTAGTGAGGGAGAATGGCGGCTACGGCATCAGCACCATGCGCGGGACCGGCGTGGAGTGGGTTAGTCTCCTGATCCTAGCGGCGATACTCACCAAGGTCGTCGTCCTCGTCGGCTTCGCCTGGCGCGGCGGCAACCAGCCCGTGGCCTCGGCCGCCGGCGCCTTCCTCGTCACGGGCGGTGTCTTCGTCATCGGCATACATCCCTTCACCCGCCTGCTGCTCGGCGTCTTCGGCGAGTTCACCTACTGGCGCGAGGTCATGGTGTGGATAGGCCTGGGCGGGGGCGTCCTCCTAAGCCTGGCGGCCCTCGGCGAGGACAACGCCCACCGCGTGCTGGCGTACGGCGCGCTGGCCCAGTTGCTCGTCGTATTCGCCGCCCTGGCGCTCCCCGCGGACCGCGGGCTGGCCGGAATCTGGCTCGTCGTGGTCGTCTACGGTCTCAGCATGGCCTCCCTCTACCTGGCGCTCGGCCTGGTCGAGGTGCGCACGGGCGAGGCGAGCCTGGCGAACTTGGGGGGGCTGGGGGTCGTCATGCCCGGCACCGCCGTGGTGGCCCTCATCGGCGGTCTCGCCCTGGCGGGCATACCGCCGCTCGGGCAGTTCATCGGCCAGATGCTGCTGCTGTCGAGCCTGTTGGAGCTCAGTTCGCCCTGGCCGGCCGTTCTCTACTTTGCCGTCCTCGTGCTGACCTTGTTGTACCTCGTGCGCTGGTACGGCGGGTTATTCTTCGGCGCGGTCTCGCACCCGGGGCCGCGCCCGGGCTCCGTCTTCTCGGGCGGGGCGATGGCCATCGCCGTCGTCCTGCTCGGGCTGATGACCTCCCTGCCCTTCTGGGCCCGGGGGGTCGTCGAGCCGATCGTAGAACAGCTGTTGAAATAGGAGGCGCCGTTGCCACCGGAGAGTTGGGTCTTGCCGGCCGTGATACTGTTGCCCTTGGTGGCGGTGCCGTTCGCCAGCTTGTTTTCCGGCAGCCGTCTCACCCAGGCCTGGCTTGGCCTGTCGGTGATAGAATTCGTGGTCCTCCTTAGCCTGTTCCTCGTCTCCCAGGTCCTCGGGAAGGAACCGATTACGTTGCCGCTGGCGACGGCGACGGTGCTGGGCGTGGAGTTCAGGCTCGTCCTCGTGGCAGATGGTCTGAGCGCCCTGTTTCTCTTGCTTCTGGCCCTCGTAGCAGGGATTGGGGCGCTGTTCAACGCCGGGCCAATGGCGAGCGCCGCCAATTCGCCCTATCAACAGCCCGTGCTCCTGCTGGCGATGAGCGTGCTGGCGGCCGTCTTCGTGAGCGGCAATCTGCTCACGCTCTACCTGTTCTGGCAATTGGCCGTCCTCTGTTTTGCCCTGGTGCTGATGACCGGCCTCGGCGAAGGGTCATTCTCGGCGGGGGCCAAGTTCGTGATCGTGAACGAGGTCAGCGCGCTGTTGATCCTCTTCGTGCTGGGCCTGGCCTATTCGCGTGGCGGTGAACCGACCGTCGCCGGCCTGCTGGCCTCCAACAGCGCCCAGCTCCGGCTGCTTGGGCCGGTGCTGCTGACGGCAGCCGGACTGCTCGCGGCGGCGGTCGTGCCGCTGCACACCTGGTTTGCCACCGCCGGAGAGGGGCTGACGCCGGCCCTGGCC
>JAJZQK010000073.1 GCA_021847625.1 Chloroflexota bacterium | reverse complement strand
CCTCGACGACGATGCGGTCCGGCCCCTCCGCCGCCGACAGCTGCTGGGCCAGGTCCAGGACGTGGGCGCGCAGGTCCATGGGCACCTTCTTGAACTGCAACTGCCCCGCCTCCAGGCGGGCGGATTGGACCAGGTCCTCGATCATCCTCCCCATCCGCCCGGCGCTGGTGCGGATGGCCTCCAGGCTGCCCTGCAGGCGGCCGTCGATGCCCTTCCTTTCCAGCAGGCGCTGCACCATCTGGGCCTGGCCGCCGACGACGGTGAGCGGCTGGCGCAGGTCGTGCGAGACGGCTCGCACGAAGTCCTCCCTATCCTCCTCCAACTTGCGCAGCTGGGTGATGTCGGTGAAGGTGGACACGGCCCCCCTTATCTCGCCCGCGGGCCCCTTAATCGGGGCGGCGCTGGCGGAGACCCAGACAAGCCCACCGGACGGCTGGCGCAGGCCCATCACCACCCCCTGCACGGTCTCCCCGCGCAGCGCCCGCTGGCCGGGCAGCTCCGCGGGCGGGAACGGGCTGCCATCCGCCCTCTGGGCGAGCATTGCCGCTTCCTGCCGGCGGAAGCCCGGCCAGCGGGCCTCCTCGGCGGCTACCCCGAGGAGGCGCAGGGCGCCCTCGTTCGCGCGAGTTATGTTGCCCGCGGCGTCGAAGATTATGACCCCATCGGCCATCGCGCCGATAGTGGCATCCAGCTCGGCGGCACGCCCCTGGACGTTTGTGCTGGCCAGGACGAGCTGCTCGTTGGCCTGCTGCAGCCGTGCCAACAAATGCTCCCGCTCCTCCTCCGCCCGCTTGCGCTCGGTGATGTCCTGGCCCACGACGACGGCCCCGACGACGTGGCCTTCGGCGTCATGAAGGGGCGCCGCGTTGAAGAGGCCGGTGAACTCCCTGCCGTCCGCCGTGCGCTCCACCACCTCCACGTCGTGCACCTCCTCGCCCGTCAAGGCCGCCCGCTGCAGGGGGAGGTCCTCCGGCGCGAACATGGTGCCGTCGGGACGGTAGAGCTTGTAGTACTTGGGGTGCTCTTCAAGGGGCAAGTTTGGGTCCACCAGGTAGCCGATGTGCTGCGAGTAGGCAGGGTTGATGTAGGTGACCCGCCCCTGGGCGTCGGCCACCGCCACCAGGTCGGGCATGCTCTCCACCGTGGCGTGCCAGCGCTCCCGCTCGAGCTGCAGCTGCTCAAGCAGCCGCTCGCGTTCGGCCTCGGCCCGCTTGCGCTCGGTGATGTCGCTGGCGATCGTCGAGGCGCCGACGAGGTGGCCGGAGACGTCCCTGATGGGGGCGATGCTCAGCGACACGTCGACCCGCTCACCCCCCTTGCGCACCCGCACCGTCTCGTAGTGCTCGACCCGTTCCCCTCGCCTTATCCGGTCCATAGTCTCGGACCACTCCTCGGCCCGGTCGGGGGGCACGATGATCGTGATGGGCTGGCCCACGGCCTCTGCCGTCGAGTAACCGTAGTGGCGGGTGGCGGCGGGGTTCCAGCTGGTGATGATCCCGTCTAGCGTCTTGCCGATGATCGGATCCTCGGAGTACTGGACGATGGCCGCCAGCCGCGCGCCATCCTCTTCGGCTTGCTTGCGCTCGGTGATATCGCTGACCATCCAGAGGACGCCGGCATAGTTGCCCTCGACGTCGAAGATGGGGCTGGCGGCGACGATGGTCCAGAGGTCGGCGCCGTCCTTGCGGCGGAACTTGAGGTCATACTGCTCGGCGATACCCCGGCGGCGGCGCGCGAAGTTTGCCTCAGCGACGCGCCGGCCTTCCTCGTCCAAGAAGTCGAGCCGCGAGCGCTGCCGCATCTCCTCGACGCTGTAGCCCAGCATGGCCGCCATGCGCTCGTTGACGAAGGTCGTCCTGCCCTCGGCGTCGATCTGCCACACGCCCTCCAGCGTCGTCTCCACGATGCGCCGGTAGTGGGCCTCCGACAGCGCCAGCGCCTGCTGCGCCTCCAACAACGCCGCGTTGGCGGCCACCAGCTCCTCGTTCTGGGCCTGGAGCTCCTCTTGTTGGCTCTGGATCTCCTCTGCCTGCGTCTGCAGTTCTTCATGTTGGGTTTGGAGCTCTTCGTTCTGGGTCTGCAGTTCCTCGCGCTGGGCCTGCTCGCGCGCGAACGCTTCCTGGAGCTGCTGCCTCGCCTGCACGCGGTCGGTGACCTCGCGCTGGAGGAGAAGGTAGCCCCGGAAGGCGCCGTCGGGGCAATAGGCAGGGGCAATGCTGCTATCCCAGTAGGTGATGCCGCGCTCCGGCTGGGCCTTGAACGCGAAGGGGAAGGCCGTGGCCTGGAAGGGCACGCCCGTCTCGCGTATCCGTTGGTAGGTGTTGCCGACTTGCCCCGCCCAGCCGGGGATGACCTCCTCGGCAGGGCGGCCCTCTATCTGTGCCAGGGGGAGGCGCAGCTGGGCGGCGAAGGCCGCGTTGACCCTCCGGATGATAAGGTCGCCGTCGACGAAGGCGATGCCTTCCGCGGAAGAAGCGAAGGTGGCCGCCAGCAGGACGGAATCGTCGCCGGTTGCCGGCTGTCGGTCGGGCAAGGGAGAGGGGATATGCTCGTCGTCCAACATGGTCGAGCCCTCCGTGCCGCTCCGCCGCTTTGCAGGCAGACCCTCGCGTTAAGCGAGCAGCTGGGAACATGGCGGTGGAGGAATTAGCCTTTATCGGCGGTATTATACTAGTTTCGTGGGCTCACGTCCGCGCTTTGCCGCCACGTAGCGGGGCCGTGTCCGTTAGGCCCATTCTACCATAACGGCCAGCCCTCGGTCCGTTTGCCCCACCAGTCTCGGCCTCCGGCGTCCGTCCGCTTGACTGCCAGAGCTAGTGAGATTAGACTAGCTATAGGAGCCGGAGGTTCGCCGCCAGGCGGCATCACCCCCCGGAATTGCTCGCCACAAGAGCCTATATAAGGAGCATGCGAATGGAAGATAAGAGAGTCGGGGTCGTCGGTCTGGGCAACATGGGCAGCGCCATCGCACGCCGCCTGCTGCAATCGGGGTTCGCGGTGACGGTGTTCAACCGTACGCCCGGCAGGGCGGCGCCGCTGGTCGCCCTCGGGGCGACGCAGGCGCCGTCAATGCGCGAACTGGCAGCCAGCCAGCACACGGTCGTCACCTGCGTCGCCGACACGCCCGACGTGCAGCAGGTCATCCTCGGGTCGGACGGCGTCCTCGCCGGGGCCAAGCCGGGGACGACGATCATCGAGTGCAGCACCATCGACCCCATCACCTCCAAGCAAATCGGCGACACGGTGCGCGCCGCCGGCTCGCGGATGATCGACGCCGGGGTGGGCGGTCTGCCGAAGGATGTCGACGCCGGCAAGGGGTCGTTCATGGTGGGCGCCACCGAGGACGACCTGCCCTACGCGCGCCCGGTGATCGAGGCCCTGGGCGAGCTGATCCTCTGCGGCGGCCCGGGCACGGGCATCACGATGAAGGTGATTAACAACCTGCTCAGCCAGACGATTCAGGCGGCCGACGCGGAGGCGTTCGTCCTCGGCGCCAAGGCGGGGCTCGACCCGCGGTTGATGCTGCGCGTGCTCAGCCAGACGGCGGCCGATAACAAGGCGCTGCGCACCCGCGTCCCCGACCAGGTGCTCGGCGGCAACTACCAGTCCGGCTTCACCTGCCGGCTGGCGCTGAAGGATCAGCGGGTGGCCCACGAGATGGCGACCCGCCTCGGCGTGCCGCTGTTCACGCTCAGCCAGGCCCGCCAGCTGCTGACCCTGGCGATCGCCATGGGGCGCGGCGAGCAGGCCGTGCTGGCCGTCGCCGCCGCCCTGGAGGACGTCACCGGCGTTCGCCTCTCCAAGCGAGATTAACCCGGGCAGCCATCCAAGCCTCCCTCTCCCTTCCAGGGAGAGGGTAGGGGTGAGGGTCGGCGCCTGGCCGCCCGCCCGCCGCTGAAGCAGCGGGCTTTGTTATCTTAGCGCGGCGGCTTCAGCCCTGCGCGGCCGCGCCCGCCTGGTGCCAGGGAAGGGAAACGGGGCGGCAGGGGGCAAGCCAATGCCCTACAGGTTGGTCGTCGTGCGAGGTGATACACGTAGGGCAGGCCCTTGTGGCCTGCCGCCCGGGCCAGTGGACGGCCGGCCCCCTTACCCATTCGGCCGGCAACTTCTGTAACAGTTCGCCGGCCCCTGGCGTTATATGGGTCAGGCGACCGACGATGAGCCGCCAGAAAACATCAGAGGGAGGCAACGATGCGCCAATCAGTTCGACGTCTGACCTTGTGGGCCGCCACGGTAACGCCCGCGCTGCTATGCTGCTTGGAACTGGACAACTTCTACAACTACCTTTACCTCTGGGGGGGAAAGCACTAGCACGGTCTTCCCATTTAGGGGTAGCATCTCCCGGCCAAATGGCCGGCCTGACGTGAAAGTGGGAAGACGCGGCGACGTTGCCGCGTCTTTTCGTCTGTAGATTCTCTGCGTTCCCTCTCTCCTGCCCTCCCGGCATGGCGGGCGGGCGCCCTATTATCATCCCCACTACCTGGCCCCCGGCTGCCTGACGCCCCCGAGCGACGTGTTATAATCGGGTCAACTCGGGCGGCGGCAAGGATGCCGGCGCCGCAACGACGTGAAAGGTAGGAGTAATGGCCAGATTAGCCGATACGATCGCCGCGGGGGAGGTGCGCCCGCCCCGCTGGCTGACTATAGAAGCGAAGGATCTCCCGGGCTGGCACGAAGGGCTCGCCAAGGCCATCGAGGGCAGCCGGGTGCTCGTCGCCGACGACGTCGTCGACCTCTACTTCGTCGCCGACGGCGCGGACTGGGAGATCGGCACCGACTTCCCCGACGTCTCGCCGCCGAAGAACCTCTTCTGGATCGAGGGTCGCCGGCCCGCCGGCCCGGCCGGGTCCGCCCTGCCCACCGCCTGGGGCTGGCTCTTCGAGTCCCACTTCATCGGCCACCTGGCCGGGCAGCCCCGGCGGGTGACGCCGGAGGAGGTGAACGAGGTGCGCCGCTCCCTCGAGGCCTACTGGCCCATGTATGGCGCCGAGATCGACGACGCCATCGCCTCCCACGGCGAGGACGTGCGCGAGCACCTGCCCTTCCACCTCAGGCACCTCTACGACATGCGCCGGGAGCTGGCCCAGGTGGACGCCGGCCAGCCGGTATACTACCCGGCCGACCAGCAGTGGGAGATGCGGGGCATGTTGTTCCAAGAGGAGGGCCGCACGGCCGTCGGGCCCATGTGCCGGCTCGACATCCAGGTCAGCTCGACGGGGAAGGCCCTAAACTACTTCTCCGGGCCGATCTTCTCCGAGGGCGTGGAGGAGAAACCGCCGCGGGACCTGGCGACGACTGTCCTTGCCCTGGCCAAGCCGATGCTGCTGGCCCTCTCGTTCTTGCACTGCGAGGGCGCGGAGGCGAAGGCCCAGGAGCCGACCCTCAAGCTATCGCGCGCCTACAAGCGCCGCCACGGCCGGTCGCTCTTGGCCTACGAGGAGCTGGACGCCCGTCCCATCCGCCAGAAGCTGGGCGCCGAGGTTGACGCCCAGGCCCTGCGCAAGGCGCTTGCCGCCTGCCAAGAGGGTTAGCTCACGGATTACCGTGGGGGCCGGACTCCGTGCCGGCCCCGGGGTGGCCGAAGGCAACCGTTGTGGGGGCGGTCCGCCTGAGGCAGACCACCCGCGGGCTAGAGGATGCCACGGCTCTATGGGCCGACCCCTATTTGTAGGGGCGAACGGCGTTCGCCCTGCCGCTGTGCCGTCATTCCCGCGGAAGCGGGAATCCATCCGGTTCCTTGCCGGACTACGGACTGGATCCCCGCTTTCGCGGGGATGATGCAACGGGCCCAGGGACGGCAATAGCGCAGGCAGCACGTCCCTGACCCCTCGTGGCAGCGAACGGCAAGCCAACCGTTGCTGTCCTGGACTGTCTACGGCATCTCCACGACGACGGCCGTGCCGTAGGCCAATACCTCGGTCATGTTGGTGCCCAGCTCCGTGGCGTCGTAGCGGATGCCGATGATGGCGTTGGCCTTCAGGGCATCGGCGTGGCGCATCATCAGGTCGAAGGCCTCGCCGCGCGCCTCCTCGCACATCTCCACGTACTCGTGGATGGTGCCGCCGCCGAGGGTGCGCAGGGCGGCGGCCATCTGGCCCCCGATGCCTCGCGAACGCACGGTCACCCCCCGCACGACGCCCAGGTTCTCCACGATCCGATACCCCACCAGCTCGAACCCGGTGGTGGTCATCCGCTGCTCCATTACCACCCTCCTTACCGCTTTCCATCGAGGCGGCCCGCGCCACGCCCGCCCTTCCGAATAATCGCTTGTCACCATTATGGCACCGCCGAACGGAGAAGCGCAAGGGTAGACGCCCGCTACCGCCGAGCAGCTCCGCCTGCCTTTCCGGTCTCGGTCCGTGCGAATCGGCCACTAAGAGCGACGACTAGGGAACGGTCGTCCGTCTTGCCTGAGAGCCGTGCCGTAGGGACCTCCACGCCGGGCTCGCCGGGCATACAGGGTCGTGCCGTAGCACGGGCGGGCGGTACCCTGGATAGAGGAACGCCGGTATGCCGTAGTGGCTACCGGCGGTCGCCCTTTGGTGCCAAGGCAAGGATGTTCCCGTTGCCAGAAATCCATCGTGCGGCCGAGCGCGAGTCCCCTCGCCCTTCTGCCCAATACTACTGGGGCCGGTGATGGGCAGCCGGGCCGAGTGCAGCCCGCCCAGCTCCCTGCTCACCGCCTCGTTGATCAGCCGGTAGTACCGCGCCGAGGACTCCCAGCTCATGCCCCCGATCAGACCGATCGTCTTCACCTGTTGCCGCCTCCCAAATTGCCACCCCGCGGGACGCAAGGTCACACGGCGGTGGGGCACGGGTTTTCACCGCGGAGGCCACAGAAGGAATCGGACATTCTCCCCATTCTCTGCGGCCTCCGCGGTTGATCCGACCGCAGTTAAACCGACTCCGACCGCGCAACTACTGCTATTAGATCAGCTCGCTTGGCGATTCGTCCAGGTCCACCTGCAGCTCCCCGCCTTCCTGCTTGAGGACCTCGAAGCGGGACTTGCCGTCCTCTCGCCAGAAGCGCAGGGAGAGGTGCACGCCGCCGACCTGCAGGTGGTCGAGCGTGAGGGAGGGCAGCCAGGGCGGCAGGCCGGGGGAGACCCAGAGGCGGCCGTGGGGGGCATCGGCCCGCAGGCCGGTGATGGCGCGGACCATCTGGAAGATGCTGCCCGCGCCCCAGGCCTGGGGGATGTTCGCGCCGCGGTACTGCACGGGGAAGGGGTTCTCCTCGCGGTCGAGGCCGGCGAACACTTCGGGCAGGCGGTAGCTCTGGAAACGGGCGGCCGCGTCGAGGATGCCCCGCGCCACCCGGCCGGCCTGCTCGGCGAAGCCGTAGCGCTTCAGGCCCATGGCGATGATGCCGTTGTCGTGCGGCCAGATCGCGCCCCGCTGATATGAATACGGGTTGTAGCCGGGGTTGCCGGCCGAGAGGGTCCGCACCCCCCAGCCGCTCCACATGTCGCGCGCCAGCAGACGGTCGGCGACCTTGCGTGCCTTGTCCTCGTCGGTGATGCCCGCCCACAGGCAGTGGCCGGCGTTCGAGGCCACGGATTGCACCCGGTTCTTCCGCCCATCCAGGGCGAGAGCAAAAGTCCCTTTCTCCTCCATCCAGAACGTCTCGTTGAAGCGCCGCTTGAGGTCGGCCGCCTGGCGGCGGAGGGCGTCTGCCCGGCCCTGGTCGCCGAACTCGGCGAGGATCTCGGCCATCCCCCGCTTGGCGGCGTAGACGTAGCCCTGCAGCTCGCAGGTCCCCTTGGGCTGCTTAACCTCGCTGCCATCCGGGTAAATGATAGCCTTGCCCGAGTCCTTCCAGCACATGTCCTGAAAGCCCATCCAAGAGAAGGTGCGGTACTCCTGGAAGCCGTCGCCGTCGAGGTCGCCGGACTGGTCGATCCACTCCAGACAGCGCTCGGCCGTGGGCAGCAAGTCCTTGACGAGGTCGCGGTCGCCCAGCCACCGCCAGGCCTCATGGAGCGTGATGAGGTAGAGCGGGGTGGCGTCCCAGGTGCCGTAGTAGGGCGTCTGGGGGACCATGTTGAAGTGGGCCAGCTCGCCGTGGCGGAGCTCGTGCATGATCTTGCCCGGCTGGGCGTCGCGCCAGTCGTCGCGCTGCTGCGCCTGGTACTTGGCGAGGACGCGCAGGGCCCCCTCGGCAAAGCGGGCGTGGACCATCATGTTCTGCAGCGAAGTGATGAGGCTGTCGCGCCCGAAGAGGGCCACGAACCAGGGCACCCCGGCGGCCGGCACCCAGACGTCCGGCCCGAGGTCGCGTTCCAAGAGGCGCAGGGCGCCCATGTCCTCCACCGACTGCCGGTAGGCCGTCGCCAGCTCGCGGTCGGGGGTGTGCAGGCCGGTGCAGGCCTGCAGCCACCGCTCGTGCAACTTGGCAGCTTGTTCGCCTTTCCGCCCCACCTCCGGGCGCGCCTCCCCGGCCTTGGGCGGGCCGCCGTCGTGTTCGAAGAACATGCGCAGATGCGCCCGGCAGGCCGTGCCCGGCTCGAGGTGGACAGGGAACAGGAGACGGCCGTTGGCGTAGGAGGGGGTAGTATCCGCCTGCTCGACCCGGTAGGTGAAGCAGCGCCAGTAGTCCTCCTTGCGATAGGCCGTCGAGAGCTCTCTCGCCTCGTGATTCCATCGCGTCACGATATCGCCCCGCTGCTTCACCTTCCCTTGCTTGACCTCGAACAGGTCGGCGAAGTCGGAGGCGACCTCCACGCTCAGCACGGCGTCGACCGGATTGCCGCTGTAGTTGGCAACCTCCAACACCTCGGTCGCTTCGCTCTCGGCCACGTCGCGGACGAGCATGAGGGACAAAGTGTCCTGGGCGACGCTGGCCTCCCCCGCCATTCCCGGCAGGGATGGGTTCACCAGGTAGACGCGGGCCGTGTGGTAATCGTCCGTTGCCGCCGTCACCTGCTGCCAGGGATGGCCGTTGATGTAAAGGTGGTAAGCGCTGACGAACCGCGTGTCGGCGGCGAAGATGCCCTGCGGCCGGTCGGGGTCGATCTCCCCCCGGTAGTCGCTGACGGCGAACGTGCTGCTGCTGTTGATCGTGAGGACCGGCGGCCCTACCGTTATCTGCCCCATCTGTGTACACTCCGCGCGTGTTCTCCCCGGCTATTACGGCCACACCTTGCCGGTTGTCAAGGCGAGCCACCATTCCCTCGCCCTTCCAGGTGCCCTATCCCCACCAGGTTCCCTCTCCCCAAAGGGGCGAGGGAAAAGACGGGGCGGCAGGGGACAAGCCCCTGCCCTACAGGATGACCGGCGATCCTCCTTGGATACGTGGGGCGGGCGGCGCGGCGTCGGTGGACGTGGCCAGCGGCAACGGCGCCCTTCCTCGCACACGTAGGGCAGGCCACAGGGGCCTGCCGCCCGGCCGGCGTCGAGCCGGCCCGCCTCGCCTATGTTCCGCCGACACGGGCCCTAGCCGTGCCCTAGCGCAGCTGCTCGGGCAGGTCCATCAGGAACAGGCCCGTGCCCTCGTCCTTCACCCGGCGCACCGGAATGCTCTCCGTGCGCAGCCACACTTCGAGTGTGGGGTAGGCCCGTGCCTCCTTGACGTGGCCGGCGACGACGGAGAAGTCCTCCCGGCCGAACACGCCGTGGATGTGCAGCATGGGCTTGCCGTCCTTCAGCGAGGCGTTGCCCTGGAAGCTGACCACTTCTAATTGCTCGTCGAAGGTGCGCGACTCGTACGATTTGGACTTGGCGTTCCAATACTCTAGTTCGATCCACTGCACGGCGCCGGCCGCGCTGACGTTGGCAAACTCCACGTTCTCCTTGCTCAGGAACTTGACGAGCTCCTCGATGACCGTCTCGTGCTGCTCCAATCGGATGATGTATCGCTCGCCGAATTGCTGAAAACGCATATAACCTCCTCGTTTCTGCCGCGCGGCGTGTGTCGCCGGCGCGGGTTGTTATCATCCGACGGTAGCTACGCGGGGGAAGCGGGACTCACCGCGGAGAGCGCTGAGAACGCAGAAAAGGCTAGAGTAGGGACATGCGCTGGGACGACCCTCGCCAGAACCCTCTCCCTGGAAGAG